>NZ_JAVYJF010000009.1:0-235222 GCF_032621715.1 Pseudomonas sp. zfem004
GCGCCAAGCACTTTGAGGGCCCGAACTTCATATCCGACAAGGGCACTGTGCGGGTTTCCCGCGAGGGCCGGGAAGTCTCGGTGCTGCACCCGGAAAAACGCCTGTACACCGTGCAGCAGTCGATGATGACCGAGGCTGGCATCGACGCAGGCTTTACCCGCGACCTGTATGTCGCCCTGGGCGAGCCGCTGGAAAACGGTGCCTGGGCGGTGCGGGTGCATATCAAACCCTATGTCCGCTGGATCTGGCTGGGCGGTCTGCTGACTGGCCTGGGCGGCTTGCTGGCGGCCTTCGACCGACGCTACCGCGTCAAGGTCAAGACCCGGGTGCGTGAGGCCCTGGGCGTGTCTGGAGCGACTGCATGAAGCGTTGGATCATGGTGGTGCCACTGGCGGTATTCCTGCTGGTGGCGGTCTTTCTTTACAAAGGGCTGTTCCTCAAGCCCGACGAGCTGCCCTCGGCCATGATCGGCAAACCGTTCCCGGCCTTCTCGCTGGGCACCGTGCAGGGTGACCGCACGCTGACCCAGGCCGACCTGCTCGGCCGCCCGGCGCTGGTCAACGTGTGGGGCACCTGGTGCCCGTCGTGCAAGGTCGAGCACCCGTACCTCAACCAGTTGGCCCAACAGGGCGTGGTGATCCACGGGGTCAACTACAAGGACGACAGCGCCGCCGCGTTGAAATGGCTGGCCGAGTTCCACAACCCTTACCAGCTCAATATCGCCGACCCACAAGGCTCGCTGGGCCTGGACCTGGGCGTGTACGGCGCGCCGGAAACCTTCCTGGTCGATGCCAAGGGCATCATCCGCTACAAGCACGTCGGCGTGGTGGATGCCACGGTGTGGCGCGAGCAGCTGGCGCCGCTGTACCAGGGCCTGGTCGATGAGGCCAGGCCATGAAGCGTTGGTTAGCCGCCGCCGTGCTCGGCTTGAGCCTGGCCGGCGCCGCCCGGGCGGCCATCGACACTTACCAGTTTCGCGACGAAGCCGAGCGTGAACGCTACCAGCAGTTGACCAAGGAGCTGCGCTGCCCCAAGTGCCAGAACCAGGACATCGCCGACTCCAACGCGCCGATCGCCGCCGACCTGCGCCGCGAGATCTTCCGCATGCTTGGCGAGAACAAGAGCAATCAGCAGATCATCGACTTCATGGTCGATCGCTATGGCGACTTCGTGCGCTACAAGCCGGCGCTCAGTGGGCGCACCTTCCTGCTCTGGTTCGGCCCAGGCATCCTGCTGGCCGGTGGTTTCGTGGTGCTGGCGCTGATCGTGCGCTGGCGCCGTGGCCAGGCCGCAGCCGGCCCCGCCGAATTGTCTGCCGACGAACGCGAGCGTCTCGCCAAACTGCTGGAAAAAGACCGTACCCATGACTGAATTCTGGCTTAGCGCGGGCCTGCTGCTGCTCGCCGCCCTGGCATTTCTGCTGCTCCCGATCCTGCGTGGCCGCCGTCGCCAGCAGGCCGAGCAGGACCGTACCGCACTCAACGTGGCGCTGTTCGAAGAACGCGTCGCCGAGCTGGCTGCCCAGCAGCAGGCCGGGGTGCTCGACGCCGAACAGCTGGCCAAGGGCCGCGACGAAGCGGCCCGCGAGCTGCTGGCCGACACCGAGCGCGACGGCGCCGCCCGCCAGGGCCACCTGGGCAAGGCCATCCCGCTGCTGGCGGCGGTACTGGTGCCCGCCATGGCACTGGGGCTGTACCTGCACTTCGGCGCCGCCGACAAGGTCGAGCTGACCCAGGAGTTCGCCAAGGCGCCGCAATCCATGCAGGAAATGACCTCGCGCCTGGAACGGGCGGTACAGGCCCAGCCGGACTCGGCCGAAGCCCTGTACATCCTGGGCCGCACCTATATGGCCGATCAGCGCCCGGCGGATGCCGCCAAGGCCTTCGAGCGCGCCGTGGCCCTGGCCGGGCGCCAGCCGGAACTGCTCGGGCAATGGGCCCAGGCGCTGTACTTCGCCGCCGACAAGCAGTGGAGCCCGCAGCTGCAAGCACTGACCGAGGAGGCCTTGAAGGCCGACCCGCAGGAAGTCACCAGCCTTGGCCTGCGCGGTATTGCCGCGTTCGAGGGGCAGCGTTACCAGGAGGCCATCGGCTTCTGGCAGCGCCTGCTGGCGCAACTGCCCGAGGGCGATGCCTCGCGTGCCGCGCTGCAGGGCGGCATCGACCGCGCCGCAGACAAACTCAAGGCTGGCGGCGGCAAGGTCGAGCAAAGCGCACGTCTGAAAGTGCGGGTAGAGCTGGCCGCGGCGCTCAAGGACAAGGTCCGCCCGGACGACACCGTGTTCATCTTCGCCCGCGCCAGCAATGGCCCGCCTATGCCCCTGGCGGCCAAGCGGGTGACCGTGGCGCAGCTGCCGATCGAGGTGGAACTGTCGGACGCCGACGCGATGATGCCGCAGATGAAACTGTCGGACTACGCTGAAGTCCAACTGGTTGCCCGTGTCTCCCGTGCAGGCCAGCCGACCCACGGTGAGTGGAAAGGCCAGAGCGCCCCGCTGGCCAGTGGCACCCAGGCCACCCAGCACCTGACCATCGACAGCCCCGATTCATAAGAGAGCAGCCCCATGAACAGCACCGTCCGCCTGACCCTGATTACCCTGGCCCTGGGTCTTTCCGCGTGTACGGTGCATCAGCCGGGCGAACGCGAGCCGCTGCCGCCGATCCAGACCACACCGCCGCCGCACCAGGGGCCGGCGGTCAAGCCGCTGCCAGGCAGCAAACCCGCACCCAGCGGCCCGGCAGCGACGCCCAAGCCAATGCCGCGCACCTCTGCCAGTTTTGCCCCGCCACCCGGTGGCGCCAGCCACTGGGACCCGAAGCTGGGTGTCTATGTGCTGGAAAAGCAGCCCAACACCTTTTACCGCCAGCGCACCTATTACCGCTGGAACAACGGCTGGAGCTGGTCGCTGAGCCCCAATGGGCCGTGGCAGGACACTGACAGCAGTGGCGTGCCGGGCGGGTTGGGCAGGGCGTTCGGGCAATAACTGCCGTGGTCTGATCGCGGGGCAAGCCCGCTCCCACGCCGCCATGTGCGTGGGAGCGGGCTTGCCCCACGATAGGGCCGGCAGCGCCAACAACTGGCATACTGCCCCTTCGCATTCAATGGGAGGGTGGCATGAGCAAGACAGTCCTGGTGTTGGTGGAAACCGTCGATGACTACCTGCCGCTATTGGAACAGGCCGGCTACCGCCTGATCCGCGCACCCTCGCCGCAACTGCGCGCCGATGCCATCGCCCGGCACGCCGGCAATATCGATGCCGTGCTCACCCGTGGCCCGCTGGGCCTGACTGCCGCTGAAATCGAACAGCTGGTGAAGCTGCAGATCATCTGCGTGATCGGCGCCGGCTACGAGCAGGTCGACCTGGCCGCCGCCGCCGCGCGCGGCATCACCGTGACCAATGGCGCCGGCGCCAATGCCGGCGCAGTCGCCGACCACACCCTGGCCCTGCTGCTGGCGCTGCTGCGCGACATCCCGCGGGCTGATGCCAGCACCCGTCGCGGTGAATGGAACCGGGTGATCAGCCCCTCGGTGAGTGGCAAGCGCCTGGGCATCATCGGCCTTGGCGCGGTCGGCCAGGCCATCGCCCGGCGCGCCGCCCTGGGCTTCGACATGAACGTCAGCTATCACAGCCGCACCCCGCGCAGCGATGTGCCCTACACCTGGTACGACAGCCCGCTGCACCTGGCCGATGCGGTGGATATTTTGGTGGTTGCTACGCCCGGTGGTAACGGCACGCGCCATCTGGTCGATGGCCAGGTGCTTGAGGCCTTGGGCGCCGAGGGGTATCTGGTGAATATCGCCCGTGCCAGCGTGGTGGACACGCAGGCGCTGGTCACAGCCCTGCAGCAAGGCCTGATCGCGGGCGCCGCGCTAGATGTGTTCGATGACGAGCCTGCGGTACCTGATGCGCTCAAGGCGCTGGCCAATACCGTGCTTACCCCGCATGTTGCCGGGCAGTCGCCGGAGGCGGCGCGCGATACCGTGAACCTGGTGCTGCGTAATTTGCAGGCGTTTTTTGCGGGTGAGGCAGTGTTGACGCCGGTTCGCGGTTGAGATTGCTTTAAGGCTCGGTTTTGCATCGGTAGGTAAAATCTTGGGGTGTGTCAGGGCCTCTAGGTGTTCGCCGATAGATTATCTGCGCCTGTGAGATCGAGCGCCGCCCGCGCGGCGCTCGATCTCACAGGCGCTGCAACTCTATCGGCGAACACTTCGCAGCCCCCAGCCTATACTGCAATCCCCCCCAAACAGCACGGAGCTTCGATCATGCCATTGGAAAAACAAGGCACCTGCCTCTGCGGCGCCACACGCCTGAAAGTGACCCTCGATCACACCCACGTCGGCGCCTGCCACTGCAGCATGTGCCGCAAATGGACCGGAGGCCCGCTACTGGCGGTGCAGTGCGCCAACCCCCCGCAGTTCGAAGGCCCGGCACCCAGCGTCTACGACTCATCCCCATGGGCCGAGCGCGGCTTCTGCGGCCAATGCGGCACGCACCTGTTCTACCGCTTGAAAGAAAGCCAGCTGTACGTCGTGCCAGTCGGCCTGCTCGATGGTGAAGAAAACTGGACCTTCACCGAGCAGATCTTCATCGACGAAAAACCCGCCTGGTACTGCTTCAAGAACGAAACCAAGGACCTCACCGGCCAGCAGGTCTTCGAGCAGTTCGCCCCGACCTGAGGCAAGCTGCCTTGCCAAACCTGCGCATTCCTGCGAAAAGGGCGGCCACGAAAAACCGCTTCGAGGAACCTGCCATGAGCAGTGAGCTGCAAGTCATCGATCTACAGGAAGGCGACGGCAAGGCCGTGGTCAAGGGCGCGCTGATCACTACCCAGTACCGGGGCACGCTGGCCGACGGCAGCGAGTTCGATTCGTCTTGGACACGCGGCAAGCCGTTCCAGTGCGTGATCGGCACCGGCCGGGTGATCAAGGGCTGGGACCAGGGCCTGATGGGCATGCGCGTGGGCGGCAAGCGCAAGCTGCTGGTGCCGGCACACCTGGGCTATGGCGAGCGCAGCGTGGGCGCGATCCCGCCGAATTCCGACCTGACCTTCGAGATCGAACTGCTCGAAGTGCTGACCCGGGACGATTGAGGCACGGGACATCATTTGGCAACAGTCCGCTACTAACGTGGTCTCTGGCCACGGAACGGTAGTTGTACGCAGGGAGGAACCAAACGGGGCGAGGGCACTCTGACCCTCACGCGCGGCCAAGGATGGCATCCACTGCAAGGGCGCCTGCGGCATCGACGGCAGGCTATGTGGCGAGCCTCGATACCTTCTGCCACAAGAGCCTGCCGTAGATGAAACTGCTCCCCTTCGTTCGCCGTCGTCGTCACCTGCTGCTGAGCCTGCTGCTCACCGCTGCGGCCGTGCCCTTGGCAATGGATGTGGTCGAAAGCCGGGCGCGGCCGGTGGATGGCACCCAGACCCTGGTTTTCCTGCGCCACGCCGAAAAGCCTGGTGAAGGCCTGGGCCAGTTGAACTGCCAGGGGCTCAACCGTGCCATCGACCTGGCCACCTTGCTGCCGGAGCGTTTCGGCAAGGCCGACTACGTGTTCGCCGCCAACCCCTCGCGGCATGTCGAGGAAGGCAGCCAGGACCAGAGCTACAGCTACATCCGCCCACTGATGACCATCACCCCCAGTGCCATTCGCCTGGGCCTGCCGGTGAACATCGACTACGGCGCCAACGACACCGATGGCCTGGCCAGGGAACTGCTGCGCGACAAGTACCGCAATGCCACGGTCTATACCGCCTGGTCCCATGGTTATCTACCGGACTTGATCAATGCCGTGGCCGGCAAGGCCCTGGGTGAGGATCGGGTAATCACCCAGGACTGGAGCGGTGATGACTTCGACACCCTGTATGTACTCACCCTGACCTGGCACGACGGCAAGGCCAGCCTGCTCAGCCGTAATGTGCGCCAGGGCCTGGACAACGGTGCGTCTGGCTGCCCGACCTGAGCTGCTGTTACTGTCTTGCGCTGAACCCATGCACAGGGATGTACGGATGAGCCAGCGGGTAACGGTGATTGGAGGAGGGGTAGTTGGCCTGGCGACCGCCTATGCGCTGGTGCGCGAGGGCTACTCGGTCGACCTGGTCGAAGCCCGTGACAGCCTGGCCAGTGCCACCAGTTTCGCCAATGGCGGGCAGCTGTCGTACCGCTATGTGGCGCCGTTGGCCGATGCCGGGGTGCCCTGGCAGGCGCTCGGCTGGTTGTTGCAGGGCGACTCGCCCTTGCGCTTGCGCCTGCGCCTGGACCCGGCCCAGTGGCGCTGGCTAGCGGCCTTCGTCATGGCCTGCCGCACCGGGGTCAATCGGCGCAATGCTGCCCAGTTGCTGAGCCTGGCCCTTGAGAGCCAGGCGGTGCTGGCGCGCTGGCGCGAGGAGGACGGCCTGGTGGATTTTGCCTGGCGGCGCAACGGCAAACTGGTCGCCTTTCGTACCCGGCAGGCGTTCGCGCATGGGCGTGAACAGTTGCTCGATCCACTCAATCAGCAGGTACTGGATGCTGGGCAATTGCGCCTGCTCGACCCGGCATTGGCCGAGGCGCCTTTTATCGGCGGTGTGTTCACCCCGGACGAGGAAGTCGCCGATTGCCACCGCTTCTGCCTGCGCCTGGCCGAGCGGCTGGAGGCGTCGGGGCAATGCCAGCTGCACCTGGGTCAGGCGGTGACTCGGTTGATCCGGCGCAAGGACGAGGTGGTGGCGCTGGCGCTCGCTGATCGCCAATTGGATGTACAACGCCTGGTGCTGTGCGCTGGGCATCGCAGCGCCAGCCTGGCGTTGCCCGGCCTGAACCTGCCGGTTTATCCACTCAAGGGCTACAGCCTGACCGCGCCCGTCACCGAGGCCCATCGGGCGCCTGACGTAAGCCTGACCGATTACGAGCGCAAGATCGTCTATGCGCGGCTGGGCCAGCAACTGCGGGTGGCGGCGATGGTGGACATCGTCGGCTATGACGAAACGGTGGATGCCGGCAGGCTGCGCAGCATGCGCCGGCTGGCGGGGGAGACACTGCCTGGGGCGGCCGATTATGGCCAGGCGGTGGAGTGGGCGGGGATGCGGCCGGCGACGCCGACCGGGGTGCCGATCATCGGGGCGACGAATTATCGCAACCTGTGGTTGAACCTGGGGCATGGGGCGTTGGGGTTCACCCTGGCCTGCGGCAGTGGCGAGCGGTTGGCCAGGATGATGGGGTGACTTTGCCAGCCCCATCGCGGGGCAAGCCCGCTCCCACGAAATGAACTGCCCTCAAGGGTTGGATTGGTGTCCAACTTTTTGGGGGCAGTCCCAAATCAGAGGCGTGGGAGCGGGCTTGCCCCGCGATAGGGCCCTACAGGCCGCTCAACGGCCGAAGCGCATCGGCCAGCCCACCACCTTCTTCACCCGCGGCGTGGCATAGGTGCGCACCTTGGAAGTGCTCAAGCCCAGGCGCACCAGCGATTCGGCGATGGTCACCGCCGCGCTCACACCATCCACTACCGGCACCCCGGTACGCTGGCGAATTTCTTCGTCGAGCCCGGCCATGCCGCCACAACCCAGGCAGATCACCTCGGCCTTGTCCTCCTGCACGGCGCGCTCGGCCTGCTCGACGATGGCTGCAACGGCCCGCCTTGGGTCGGCCTCCAGCTCCAGTACAGCCAGCCCGCTGGCACGCACCGAGGCACAGCGGTCGTAAAGACCTGACAGTTTCAGACGGTCCTCGATCAACGGCACGGTGCGGTCCAGGGTCGTCACCACGGAGTAGGCGTGGCCCAGGTACATCGCCGTGCTGGCGGCGGCGTCGGTGATGTCCACCACCGGTACGTTGAGCAACTCCTGCAGGCCTTCGCGGCCATGTTCGCCGTAACCGGCCTGGATGACGGCGTCGTAGGGCTGGTCATAGGCCAGCACCCGGTCCATCACGGCGATGGCGGCCAGGTAACTCTCGAAATTGCCTTCCACCGATTCGGCACCGAACCAGGGCGTCAGGCCGACGATCTCGGTGCCCGGCGCGGCGACGCTGCGCGCCTGCTCGGCGATGGCCTCGGTGATGGCTGCGGTAGTGTTGACGTTGGCGATCAGAATACGCATGACGGATCTCCCTGAAATCAGTGGCTGCTGTGGTCGACGGCGATGCACTCGCCGCTGACGTCGTGGTACTGGGCGTGGCGCGGCGCGATCAGCAGGTACAGGGCGGCGGCGATGCCGGCCCCGATCAGCCAGGAGAACGGCGCGACGCTGTGGAAGTTGGGCACCAGGGCCAGGACGATGGCCAAGAGCGCGGCGGGGATGAACGCGGCGAGGGCGCGCAGGTTGATGCCCTTGGTGTAGTGGTAGGCGCCGGCGGGGTTCTCGCTGTACAGCTCGGGCACGTTGATGCGGCCCTTACGCAGCAGCCAGTAGTCGGCCATGATCACGCCGTACAGTGGGCCGAGCAGGGCGCCCAGGCCCGACAGGAAGTACACGATCACCAGCGGGCTGTTGTACAGGTTCCACGGCAGGATCAGCACCGCCAGGGTGGCGCTGATCAGGCCGGCACGGCGGAAGTTCAGGTGGCGTGGCGCCAGGTTGCTGAGCACGAAGGCCGGGGCGACGAAGTTGGCCATGATGTTCACTGCCACGGTGACGATCAGGAAGGCCATGCAGCCCAGCACCAGGAACAGGGTGTTGGGGATGCTGGCGACGATCTGCGTCGGGCTGTCGATGATCTGGCCGTTGATCTGGAACTGCGCGCCGCACAGCACCACGGTGATGGCGGCGAACACCAGGATGTTCACCGGCAGGCCCCAGAAGTTGCCGACGCGGATGGTCTTGCGGCACGGCGAGCTGCGCGCGAAGTCACAGAAGTTCAGCACCAGGGTGCCGTAGATCGCCAGCCACAGCGCGCCGCCGGCAAAGATGTTGCGCCACATCTCATAGCCGGTGAGCGGTTCGGCAACCGACCAGGCGATGCGCGCGTCGGCCTTGAAGTACATGAACACCGCAAGGCAGGCCACGGTCAGCAGGATCACCGGGCCGGCGAAGGCCTCGTAGCGGCGCACCATCTCCATGCCGTAGGCGAGGATCACCAGCTGCACCAGCCAGATCGCCACGAAGCACACCCAGCCCAGGCTCGACAGGCCAAGGATGCTGTCATGGTCGTAGGCGGCCACTTGCGGCCAGACCGCCGTGAGCAGCACCCGCAGCACCACCGAAGCGAGGTAGGTCTGGATACCGAACCAGGCGATGGCGATGACCGCGCGGATCAGCGCCGGGATCTGCGCGCCGTGGATACCGAAGGCGATGCGGCTGATCACCGGGAACGGCACGCCGGTTTTCTGGCCCATGTAGCCGGACAGGTTCATGAAGAAGTACACCAGCGCCGCGCCGATCGCCAGTGACAGGAGGATCTGCCAGCCGCCCAGGCCAAGGGCGAACAGCCCCATGGCGAAGGAGTAGTTGGCGATGTTGTGCACATCGTTGGTCCACAGCGCGAAGATGCTGTAGCCGCCCCAGCGGCGGCCTTCGGCTTTGGTCGGGGCGAGGTCGCGGTTATGCAGGCGCGGGCTCAGTTCGAGGTCGGCCGGGTGGCCGTCGAGGGTGGTTGAGACGGGGCTGGTGCTGGCAACGGAAAGTTCAGGGGCAAGGGGGAGGCTGCTACTCATTCCGGCGGCTCCTGATGCGTGTGACTGCGATGAGCGGGCGCTGGCGCACGGGCTCGCCATCTCGTCGGTGCAGGCGTTGGCATCACTGGGTTCTGGGCGCGGCGGTCGCGGTTCGGGGCGACGCTGCGGGTTCTTGTGTATTTATGTTTTGTTTAAGTTGTATACAAAACACGAACACACAAAAGCCAGTTCTATGCCAGGGTGAATCCAAGTTTCAGGTGGCCATCATTTTGAATTTGACTAGTTTAAATATAAGTAACTGAAATTATGGATTTATAAGTTGACCGAATGAACAGTTTAAATTTTTTAAGATGCGTATTAGTTGATCAATTGGTCAAAATTAGATGGTCGTAGTGTGTAACCTAATGGGGCGCTGCTTCGCAAAAGTGCACACAAAAATGGCACTTAAGGTGACATTTATGTGTACAAAAAATCGCCAGGGTTCTTCGCCGGCAAGCCGGCTCATTCGGCGCGCACAGAGATGTCGCGTCGTACCAACAAGGCAGACCAGGTGATGGCACAGGAAAGACTGGCCCGAAACAAACTGTGGGAGCGGGTTTACCCGCGAAGCGCCGCGCGGGCGGCGCTCGATCTGATAGGCGCAGAAGGAACATCGGCGAGCACCTGGTGGCCCACATGCGATTTCAAGACAGGCTTCTGGGCGTCACACCGCTAGCCCTGGGTAATCAGGATCGGGCAACGGCCACCAGGCGCATGGCGGGAGATTGGGTGAAGACACACCAGGTGCCTGGCGATGTTTTTGTAGCGCCTATGAGATCGAGCGCCGCCCGCGCGGCGCTTCGCGGGTAAACCCGCTCCCACATCTATTTCGGGCCAGTCATTCCTGTGAGGTCATCGCTGTCCGCCTTGTTGGCATGGCGCGATATCTCTGTGCGCGCGGATGCCGCTGCGCCTGTCTCACAGGCAATCCAACCCTCAGTGCTTCATCCCAAGCTCCGCGTCATCCATCAGCGCCTTGGCCAGCGCGCTCAGGTAATACGATGCCCACAGCAGTTGCGGCTTCTCTTCCATGATTCCGGTGATGGTCAGGTCGCGCACGCAACCCATCAGCTCCGAAGCCTGGTCCCGCGCATGCTGGCAGGGGATGCCGGGCTCGATGCAGAACAGCGGGGCGGTCATGCCTTCGCCTTGGTAGAACTTGGTTTTGCCCGCAGTGGTGCGGGGCGTGGTGTCGTCTGTGTTCATTGCTCACTCTCCCTGAAATGATCGGTGCCTGGGCGGGCCCTATCGCGGGTCAAGTCGCATCGGCGCACCGCCGCTCCCACGGATGCAGGCATTACCCTGCGGACTCGGGGTTGTGTGGGAGCGGCGGTGCGCCGATGCGACTTGCCCCGCGATGGCGCCAGCCCAGGCGACACAAGACCTACGGCCTAGTGGAACGCCCGACGCTCCATCTGCGGCATCTGCACCTGAATCAACGCCGACTCAAGCAGCACCCGCAGCGCCTCGATCTCATGCATCAACGCCATGATCAGAAACGACGTGGGCGACTTGGACTGCTGGACCGAAATGGCCTGATGCGCAACAGCCTGCGCGCACAGGGCGTACTCCGTGGCCTGGATCAGGGTGTCTTCGAGGGAGTGATGGTTGTGGGGTGGATCGGGGACGATCTTCAACATAGCTATTTACCTTTCAGGTGCGACCACCTGCCTGCTGTCAAACAGAAGGGTGGCAGCTGTACGTGGGTTGACAGACCGGCGGAAATAGCAAAGTTCCGGCGCACGCGAACGTGCCCGCACGTACAGCCGCCATAACGGCAAACCGCACGCTATTTACCGTCACAGCCTGTCAAAGCTGTGTCGTTGATGTGCAACGACTCGCCGAGACTAGGGACCTACCAAGGCGACCGCAACGGAAAAAAGGCGGCAAGAGTATGTTTGGGAAATGGACTACAAGTAAGGGCCTTAATCCGATTTTTCGTAAAAGTTAGCGAAGTCAGGTGTTGCAGATGTTGCATGGATACTGGCCGGTCTTCGTAGGAGCATTTCAGCGCGCACAGAGATATCGCGCCATGCCAACAAGGCGGACCAGGTGATTGCACAGGAAAGACTGGCCCGAAATAAACTGTGGGAGCGGGTTTACCCGCGAAGCGCCGCGCGGGCGGCGCTCGATCTAATAGGCGCTGCAGGAACATCGGCGAACACCTGGTGGCCCACATGCGATATCAAGACAGGCCCTTGGGCGTCACACCGCTGGCCCTGGGTAATCAGGATTGGGTAATGGCCACAAGGTGCATGCCGGGAGATTGGGCGAAGGCCACCAGGTGCCTGGCGATGTTCTTGTAGCGCCTACAAGATCGAGCGCCGCCCGCGCGGCGCATCGCTGGCAAGCCAGCTCCCACATCTGTTTCGGGCCAGTCACTCCTGTGATTGCATCGCTGTCCGCCTTGCTGCATGTCTCAAGCCCTGCGCGGCGGCCGGGCGTCAACCGTCAAGCCATCGGCGGCAGCCTGCGCTTCACCGGGGTCTTCTTGATGATCGCGGTATTAGTCTCGGCCAGCACATTGAGCAGGTCGAGCAGGGTGTCCAACTGCTCCATCGAACGCACATGCAGGCGGGCGATGAAGCAGTCCTCACCAATGACCTTGTCGCACTCGGTGAACTCGGGAATGGCGACGATCTGCCGCTCAACCTCCTGCAATTTCCCCGGCAATGGGCGCACGCGCACGATGGCCTGCAACTGGTAACCAAAGCAGCGTGGATCCACCTCCACCGTATACCCACGCAGCACGCCACGCTCCTCCAGGCGGCGCAGGCGCTCGCTGACGCTGGGCGCGGACAGCCCGCTGATCTGCGCCAGGGCCTTGAGCGAGCGGCGGGAGTCCTCCATCAGGGCGTTGATCAACAGCTGGTCGATGTCGTCAGTCATGGCTATCTCGTTAGGCAATTCCGGTGATTGGCCTTGATAGTAAAGGCGAATGGGTAAATCTGCCTTCGCTATCCGCTGGAAGGTCCATCGACACCCCGCGCATACTGTGGCCATCGTGTACAGGAGGTGTGAGATGGACAATTCGCTACGCCGTGGCTCCCTGGAAATGGTCGCCGCCATGCTGATCTCCGGGACCATCGGCTGGTTCGTGCTGGTGTCCGGGCAGCCGGTGCTGGAGGTGGTGTTCTGGCGCTGCGTGTTCGGCGCCGGCACCTTGCTGCTGATCTGCGCGGCCATGGGCTTTCTCAAGCCCGGCGTGCTGACCCGTGCCACTTTCCTGCTGGCGGTGCTCAGCGGGGTGGCGATCGTCGGCAACTGGGTGCTGCTGTTCGCCTCTTACTCGCGGGCATCGATCGCCATCGGCACGGCGGTATACAACGTCCAGCCGTTCATGCTGGTGGGGCTGGCGGCGCTGTTTCTCGGCGAGAAGATCACCCTGGCCAAGCTGACCTGGCTGGGCGTGGCCTTCGTCGGCATGCTGGCCATCGTCAGTGCCCATGGCGCCGGGCAAGCCAGCGGCAGCGAGTACTTGCTGGGCATCGGCCTGGCGCTGGGTGCCGCGTTCCTCTATGCGCTGGCGGCACTGATCATCAAGCGCCTGACCGGCACGCCGCCGCACCTGATCGCGCTGATCCAGGTGAGCACCGGGGTGATGCTGCTGGCGCCGTGGGTGAAGCTCGGCGGCCTGCCGGGTGAGTGGCCGGCATTGGGCAGCCTGGTGACCTTGGGCATCGTCCATACCGGGCTGATGTACGTGCTGCTGTACAGCGCCATCCAGCGCCTGCCCACCGCGCTGACCGGCGCACTGTCGTTCATCTACCCGATCGCGGCGATCCTGGTGGACTGGGTGGCCTTCGGTCATCGACTGGCGCCGTTGCAATGGCTGGGGGTGGCGCTGATCCTGCTGGCGGCGGCGGGGATGCAACAGGGCTGGTGGTTCCGGCCGGCGCGGGTGCGCGGGGTGACGCGTTCGGAATAGGGCAGCGCTTGTGGTACAACGCCGTTTGACAAGGATGAGTCGGAGGGTGGGGTGTTTTCCAGGATCAGTCTCGAACAGTGGCGCGCGTTCGTCAGCACCGTCGAATGCGGCGGTTTCCAGCAGGCCGGCGAGCACCTGTACAAGTCGCAGTCGGCGGTCAGCCATGCGGTCGGCCGCATGGAGCAGTTGCTGGGGCAGGAGCTGTTTGTCATCGAGGGCCGCAAGGCCGTGCTGACGCCACTGGGCCAGGCGTTGTTGCCCCAGGCCAAGCA
This sequence comes from Pseudomonas sp. zfem004, assembly GCF_032621715.1. NCBI lineage: Bacteria > Pseudomonadati > Pseudomonadota > Gammaproteobacteria > Pseudomonadales > Pseudomonadaceae > Pseudomonas > Pseudomonas sp. zfem004. Next base: position 13,829 of record NZ_JAVYJF010000009.1, read on the forward strand.
CCTGCTTGGGGCGGCGCAGAAGCTCGAACGCCTGGCCAACCAGTACCAGCCGGGCCTGTTTACCGAGCAGGCGCTGGCGGTGGATGTACTCTTCCCCCTTGATGCCCTGCAGCAGGCGTTGCTGGATTTTGCCGGGCACTACCCGGACCACCGCATCCGCTTGTACGAAACCGCGCTGTCGGGTGGCCGCGAGCTGCTGGAGGATGGCAAGGTCGAGCTGGCCATCGCCAGCAGCCTGCCGCCCGGTTGCGTGCAGGTGCTGCTGCTCAATGTCTCGCTGGTTTGCGTGGTCGGTACTGGCCATCCGTTGAGCCAGCTACAGGGCGAGTTGAGCCTGGACGACATGAAGCCTTACCGGCAGGTGGTGATTCGCGACTCCGGCACGCGCCATTCGCAGAACAGCGGCTGGCTAGGGACTTCCCAGCGCTGGACGGTGAGCAGCCTGGCGGCCGCCGAAAGCTTCGTCGAGCGCGGCCTGGGCTTTGCCTGGCTGCCCCAGCACCGGGTGCGCGACGGGCTCAGGGACGAGCGCCTGAGCCGGGTCGCCCTGCAGCACCAGCGTGAGCGCGAGGTGCCGCTGTACCTGGGATACCCGGAGGCCTATCGGCACAACCCCGAGGTGAAGCTGCTGGCGCAGTTGTTGTGCGAGCAATGCCGGTCATGGAACCCCGACAGTGCTTACGGCGTAGCCTGTACCTCGGAGTGAGCACTCAGGTCGGCCCGGGCCAGGGTGATGGTCCGGCGCAGCTGCTCGAAGGTCAGGGCGCCGCAGATCAGGAAGCGGCCGTCGATCAACAGGCTAGGCACCGAGCTGACGTTCAGGCGCCGTCCCAGGGCCAGGTCCTGTTCGAGCAATTGCGGTGCTTGCTGTTGCAGCGCTGCGGCGAACGCTTCGGGCTCGAAACCGGCCTCGGCCGCCACGGCCAGCACCGTGGCCTGGTCACCGATGTTGCGGTTGTGCACCAGGTGGGCCTCCTGCAGGCGGTCGAACAGGCGCTCGTGGCCGGGGTTGCCTTCCAGCGCCTTGGCAGCCTGGCAGGCCAGGCCGGCGAGCAGGCCGGTGGGGTATTCGAAACCCTGCTGGCGCATGCCTTCGATATTGATGCGCTTGACGTCCTCGGCATGGGCGCACGACTGCCAGTGGCCGAGTATGGTGTGCTTGGCTTCGGGCATCGAGCCGAAGCGTTCGATCATTGCCGCGCGGCTGGTCTGGAGGATGAAGCTGCGGTGCTGGATATCCAGGTTCAGTTCCTCCTGCAGCAGCTTCAGGCGCGGGGCGAGGACGAAGCACCAGGCGCAGACGACGTCGTGGAAGAATTCGATCTTGAGCGTTGGCATGACAGTGATCCGTGTTCAGTGGGGGTGGCTGCACTATCGCCGGCACGGCACGGGCGAAAAAGCGACAAAAATGCGGGCAACCCACGCATCCCGTTCATCGATGGCGGCATGACCCGCGGCTGAGCGGGTAGAATGGCGCTTTTGCCCGATCAAGACCGATATGAGCCCAGCCATCGCCACCCTCGAGCAGCACCTGCTCGCCGCCCTCGATCCCGCCCCGACCGAGACCCGCCGTCTGTTCCATGGCCGCGGGCGCTGCTGGCCGGGGCTGGAGCAGATCACCGTCGACTGGCTCGACGGGGTTTTGTCGGTCGCACTGTTTCGTGAACCACCCGAGGGCCAGTTGGCTGAACTCGAAGCGATGCTGCGCAGCCTGGCCGAACGCCCGCAGTGGACCGGCCAGGCCATGCTGTTGCAGCACCGCTACCTGCCCGACAGCCCAGGCCAGTGGCTGCTCGGTGAACCCTGCCAGCAGCGCGAAGTTACCGAGGATGGCCTGAAGTACCTGCTCGACCTGGGCGTGCGACAGAACAATGGCCTGTTCCTCGACATGCGCTACGGCCGGCGCTGGGTGCGCGAGCAGGCGGCCGGCAAGCGGGTGCTCAACCTGTTCGCCTATACCTGCGGCTTTTCGGTGGCGGCGATTGCCGGGGGCGCCGAGCAGGTGGTCAACCTGGACATGGCCAAGTCGGCGCTGTCCCGTGGGCGTGACAACCACCGGCTCAATGGCCATGACGCATCGCGCGTTGCCTACCTGGGGCATGAGCTGTTCAAGTCGTGGGGTAAGGTGCGCAAGTACGGGCCGTACGATCTGATCATCATCGACCCGCCGACCTTCCAGCGTGGCAGCTTCGTGCTGACCCAGGACTACGGGAAGATCCTGCGCCGCTTGCCGGAGTTGTTGAATGCAGGCGCAACGGTGCTGGCGTGTGTCAACGACCCGGGGATCGAGTCGCAGTTTCTGATTGATGGCATGGCTGAGCATGCGTCGGGGCTTGAGTTTGTCGAGCGGTTGGAGAACCCGCCGGAGTTTCCCGATGCGGATCCGGAGGGTGGGTTGAAGGCCCTGGTATTCCGCCAGGTGTGATGTTGACTTTGCCGGGCTCTTCGCGGGTAAACCCGCTCCCACAGGGACCCTACAGTATTCAGACCTGTAGCGATTCCTGTGGGAGCGGGTTTACCCGCGAAGGGGCCGGACCTGCCTAAATCAATTACTACTTGTTGGTATAGATCTGGTCGAACACGCCACCGTCGTTGAAGTGGGTCTTCTGCACGGTGCGCCAGTCACCGAAGGTCTTCTCCACCGAGAGGAAGTCGACTTTCGGGAAGCGGTCGGTGTATTTGGCCAGTACTTTGGCGTCACGCGGGCGCAGGTAGTTGTTGGCGGCGATTTCCTGGGCTTCGGGCGACCACAGGTACTTCAGGTATTCCTCGGCCACGGCCTGGGTGCCTTTCTTGGCCACCACCTTGTCGACCACGCTCACCGGCGGCTCGGCTTCGGCCGACACGCTTGGGTAGACCACTTCGAACTGGTCGCGGCCGAACTCGCGGGCGATCATTTCGGCTTCGTTCTCGAAGGTCACCAGCACGTCGCCGATCTGGTTGGTCATGAAGGTGGTGGTGGCGGCGCGGCCACCGGTATCGAGCACCGGCGCCTGCTTGAACAGCTTGCCGACGAAGTCGCGAGCCTTGGTTTCGTCGCCGCCTTGCTTGAGCACATAGCCCCAGGCCGACAGGTAGGTGTAGCGGCCGTTACCCGAGGTCTTGGGGTTGGGCACGATCACTTGCACGCCGTCCTTGAGCAGGTCGGGCCAGTCCTTCAGCGCTTTCGGGTTGCCCTTGCGCACGATGAACACGGTGGCAGAGGTGAACGGCGCGCTGTTGTTCGGCAGGCGGGTCACCCAGTTGTCCGGTACCAGCTTGCCGTTGTCGGCCAGGGCATTGATGTCGGTGGCCATGTTCATGGTGATGACATCGGCCGGCAGGCCGTCGATCACGGCGCGGGCCTGCTTGCTCGAACCGCCGAAGGACATCTGCAGGTTGACCTTCTCTTTGTGCTCGGCTTCCCAGTGCTTCTGGAAGGCCGGGTTGTAGTCCTTGTAGAAGTCACGCATCACGTCATAGGAAACGTTGAGCAGGGTCGGGGCGGCCTGGGCCAGGTTGCCAAGGGCAAGGCCTGCGGCGAGCAGCGAGGCGCTGAAGAGTTTTTTCACGTTGCGTCCTTGTTATTGAAAGGAGAGTGGCAGAGTGCCTGCGACTATAGCGGGTGGCCCTGTGCGGGCTAAAGAACAAAAACAGCTTTGGTTATGCCGTTGCCTGTACCGGCCCTATCGCGGGGCAAGCCCGCTCCCACGGGGCCGGTACAGACGGCCTCAATGTTTGGTAAACAACGCATTGCCACACCGCGAACAGAAGGCCGCACCATGTTCATGGTGGTTCTTGGCGCAGGTCGGGCAGTCGTGCTGCAACTGTTCCCCACGCAGCGCGTTGGCCAGTTCGGCGGTGAAGATGCCGGTGGGCACGGCGATGATCGAGTAACCGGTGATCATCACCAGTGACGACAGCACCTGCCCCAGCGGGGTCTTGGGCACGATATCGCCGAAGCCCACGGTGGTAAGGGTGACGATGGCCCAGTAGATACCCTTGGGGATGCTGGTAAAGCCATGCTCAGGTCCTTCGATCACGTACATCAGGGTGCCGAACACGGTGACCAGGGTCGACACGCTGACCAGGAACACGATGATCTTCTGCTTGCTGCCCTGCAGCGCCGCCAGCAGGTAGTGGGCCTGCTTGAGGTAGGGGCTGAGCTTGAGCACGCGGAAGATCCGCAGCATACGGATGACGCGGATGATCAGCAGGTACTGGGCGTCGCTGTAGTACAGGGCGATGATCCCCGGCACGATCGCCAGCAGGTCCACCAGCCCATAGAAGCTGAAGGCGTAGCGCAGCGGTTTGGGCGAGCAGTACAGGCGGGTGATGTATTCGGCGAGGAAGATCGCCGTGAAACCCCACTCGATGGCGGCCAGCAGGCCGGCGTAGCCCTGGTGTACTTCGTCGATGCTGTCGAGGATCACCGTGACCAGGCTGGCGAGGATGATCAGCAGCAGGGCTTTGTCGAAACGCCGGCCGGCGACGGTGTCGGTCTGGAAGACGATGATGTAAAGCCGCTCGCGCAGGCTTGCTGGGTTTTCCATGGGCGCGTTCCATTGTGCAAATGGGCAGAGCCTAGGGGCTGGGTATCAGCTGTGCAAGCGGGGCGCGTTGCGGCGTTGGTTGAGCTGCGCCAGGTGGCTGCCCAGGTGCATCAGCCAGCAGGCGACCACGAACGGCGCGGTCAGCCCGGCGATCGGCAGCAGGTTGAACAGCGGTTGCAGCAACAGCGCCAGGGCGATGGCCAGCAACGTCATCCAAGGGCGCTCGCCCTGACGGCTGAAGGCCAGCGCAGCCAATGCCGCGTTGAAGCCGTACAGTCCGAGCCAGGCCCCTTGCGCCTCGCCAGCCAGCAGCGCGACACCGCCACCGATCGTTGCGCCAATCACCGCCCAGGTGGCTGCATAGGGATTGGCAAAGTACATCCCGATGACGATCAGCAACCCGGCCATCGGCTTGTCGAGCAGAAAGATCTGCCCGATGCCGCGCAGCATGGCATACAGCGGGTCGGCCTCGACGTAGCTGTTGGCGGTGGGGGCGGCCAGCAGCAGCGCGGCCCATCCAAGCAGCACGAAAGGCGCGGTGTAGGCCACCAGCAACTTGCCGCCGCGCTTGCGCCATTGATGGGTGAGCATGCTCGACAGCCCCCCGGCGGCGATGATCAGCGGCGGCAGGATGGCCGACCAGGGCAGCACGGCGCTGATCAGGATGCCGATCAGCACGCCGTTGTAGCAGTACAGCCCGGCCTGGCGGTCGGCACGGTCATAGCCGCGACGTTGGGCGGTGAGCAGGCCGGCGAGGGCGCCGAGCAGGGCGCCGCCGACCAGCGAAGGGGCGGTCAGCAGGATGGCCAGCAGGCAGCACAGGCCGCACAGGGGGTTGCGCAGCAACAGCACCTGGCTGAAACCGTTGAGCAGCGCCGTGGCCCAGTCAGGGCACGGGTTGACGAAATTTTTGGTGTACATGGGCAGTCAGCAAGGTGAGTGGTCAGCGGTGGGCCTCTTTGGGCCTCGGTTTTCCGCAATGTCTTGGGTCAGCAACGGGTAGCGTGGGAGCGGGCTTGACCCGCGATGGCGTCAGCACAGGCATCAATGCCATGCCTGCTGGCGCCATCGCGGGCGGTGCGGCGTCCCGACAAGCCCGCTCCCACGGGGTTACACCAGCGTCTCGATCCGCAGCGTATTAGTCGAACCTGGCTTGCCGAAAGGCACACCGGCGGTGATCAGCAGCGTGTCGCCGCGGCTGGCCATGCCTTGTGCCTGGGCGATCTCCAGCGCGGTGGAAACCACCTCGTCGACCTGGCGCAGGCGGTCGTTGACCACCGAGTGCACACCCCAGGCCACGCTCAGGCGCCGTGCGGTGTTGAGGTTGGGCGTCAGGTTGAGGATCGGCGCCCGTGGCCGCTCGCGGGCGGCGCGCAGGGTCGAGTTGCCCGACTCGCTGTAGTTGACCAGCACCGCCACCGGCAAAATGCCGCTGATACGGCGGATCGCGCAGCTGATGGCATCCGACACGGTGGCCTCGGCCTTGGGCCGGCCCACATCGAGCTGGGCCTGGTAGTCCGGGCCGTTTTCAACCTGGCGGATGATCTTGCTCATCATCTGCACCGCTTCCAGCGGGTAGTCACCCGAGGCGGTCTCGGCCGACAGCATCACCGCGTCAGCACCCTCGGCCACGGCGTTGGCCACGTCGGTGACTTCGGCGCGGGTCGGGGCAGGGGAGAAGCGCATCGATTCGAGCATCTGCGTGGCCACCACCACCGGTTTGCCCAGCTGGCGGCAGGTGTTGATGATCTGCTTCTGGATCTGCGGCACGCTCTCGGCCGGCACTTCCACGCCCAGGTCGCCACGGGCGACCATGATCGCGTCGGACAGCTCGGCGATGGCCTGCAACTGCTCGACCGCCGAAGGCTTCTCGATCTTGGCCATCAGGTAGGCGCGGTCGTCGATCAGCTGGCGCGCCTCGACGATGTCTTGCGGGCGCTGCACGAACGACAGGGCCACCCAGTCCACGCCCAGCTCCAGGCCGAAGGTAAGGTCGCGGCGGTCTTTCTCGGTGAGCGGGGACAGGTCGAGCACGGCTTGCGGCACGTTGACGCCCTTGCGGTCGGACAGCTCGCCGCCGGCCAGCACTTCGGTGTCGATGGCATCGCTGTGCTTGGCGGTCACCCGCAGGCGCAGCTTGCCGTCATCGAGCAGCAGGTCCATGCCGGGCTCCAGCGCGGCGATGATCTCCGGGTGCGGCAGGTTGACCCGGCGGCTGTCGCCCGGGGTCTTGTCCAGGTCCAGGCGCAGGGCCTGGCCACGCTGCAGTTGCACCTTGCCGTCGGCGAAGCGGCCAACGCGCAGTTTCGGGCCTTGCAGGTCCATGAGGATGCCCAGCGGGTAGTTGAGCTGCTGCTCGACTTCGCGAATCCACTGGTAGCGCAGGGCGTGGTCGGCGTGTTCGCCGTGGCTGAAGTTGAGGCGGAAGATGTTCACCCCGGCTTCGACCAGCTGGCGGATGTCATCGATGCCTTTGATCGCAGGCCCGAGGGTGGCGAGGATTTTTACTTTTTTATCAGGCGTCATGATTGCGGGGTCTCGAGGATCAGGATGGCGCGGAAGTCGTTGACGTTGGTGCGGGTCGGCTCGGTGACGATCAGCGCATCGAGGGCGGCGAAATAGCCGTAGCCGTTGTTGTTGTCCAGCTCATCGCTGGCCGACAGGCCCAGGGCCTCGGCGCGGGCGTAGCTGGCCGGGGTCATGAAGGCGCCGGCGTTCTCTTCCGAGCCGTCGATGCCGTCGGTGTCACCGGCCAGGGCGTACACGCCCGGCAGGCCCTTGAGGTTTTCGGTGAGGCTGAGCAGGAACTCGGCGTTGCGCCCGCCGCGGCCGTTGCCGCGCACGGTGACGGTGGTCTCGCCGCCGGAGAGGATCACGCAGGGCGCCTTCAGCGGCTGGCCATGCAGGACGATCTGCCGGGCGATGCCGGCGTGGACCTTGGCCACTTCCCGCGATTCGCCTTCCAGGTCGCCGAGGATCAGCGGGCTGAAACCGGCCTGGCGGGCCTTCACGGCGGCGGCTTCCAGCGACTGCTGGGGTTTGGCGATCAGCTGGAAGTGGCTGCGGGCCAGGGCCGGATCGTCGGCCTTGACGGTTTCGGAGGCCGGGTTGTTGAGCCAGTCGATGACGGCCTTGGGCGCTTCGATGTTGTAGCGCTTGAGGATCGCCAGGGCATCGGCCGAGGTGCTCGGGTCGGCCACGGTAGGGCCGGAGGCGATGACCGTGGCCAGGTCGCCCGGTACGTCGGAAATCGCGTAGGTGTAGACGGTGGCCGGCCAGCAGGCCTTGGCCAGACGGCCGCCCTTGATCGCCGAGAGGTGCTTGCGCACGCAGTTCATCTCGTCGATGGCGGCGCCGGACTTGAGCAGCGCCTTGTTGATCTGCTGCTTGTCGGCCAGGGTCAGGCCTTCGGCGGGCAGGGCCAGCAGGGCCGAGCCGCCGCCGGAGAGCAGGAAGATGACGCGGTCGTCTTCGGTGAGGTTGCTGACCAGCTCGAGCACGCGCTTGGCCACGGCCAGGCCGGCGGCGTCGGGGACCGGGTGGGCGGCTTCGACCACTTCGATCTTCTGGCAGTTGGCGCCGTGGCCGTAGCGGGTGACGACCAGGCCGGAAACTTCGCCCTGCCAGCTCTTTTCGACCACTTCGGCCATGGCGGCGGCGGCTTTGCCTGCACCGATGACGATGACCCGGCCGCTGCGGTCGGCGGGCAGGTAGGGTTCGAGGACCTGACGGGGGTGGGCGGCGGCGATGGCTGTGTCGAACAGTTCGCGCAGGAGGTTTTGTGGATCGACCGACATGGCAGGCTCCCAGATTATTGTTGTTCTGCAGAATCAAAAACGCCCCTGGAACTGCCTCCGTGCAGGCCGAACCAGGGGCGGGTGTTGCTCGGGGTCACCAGGTGAGCCTGTGGTTGCAGGTTCATCGGTGTTGAATCTGAGATCTAGGGGGCGCTTTGCGCCCCTATCGCGACACAAGGCCGCTCCTACAGGGGATTGCGTACCGCCTATAGGAGCGGCCTTGTGTCGCGAAAGGGCTGCGCAGCAGCCCCCGGATTCAAATCACTTGTCGTCGCGGATCGAGAAGTTGGCCATGTGCTCCAGGCCTTTGATCAGCGCCGAGTGGTCCCAGTTGCCGCCGCCCAGGGCCTGGCAGGTGTTGAACACTTGCTGGGCATTGGAGGTGTTGGGCAGGTTGATGCCCAGCTCCTTGGCGCCTTGCAGGGCCAGGTTCAGGTCCTTCTGGTGCAGGTTGATGCGGAAGCCTGGGTCGAAGGTGCCTTTGATCATGCGCTCGGCGTGTACTTCGAGGATCTTCGAGGAGGCGAAGCCGCCCATCAGGGCCTCACGCACCTTGGCTGGGTCCGCGCCGTTCTTGGCAGCGAACAGCAGCGCTTCGGCAACGGCCTGGATGTTCAGGGCGACGATGATCTGGTTGGCGACCTTGGCGGTCTGGCCGTCACCGTTGCCGCCGACGCGGGTGATGTTCTTGCCCATGGCTTCGAACAGCGGCAGGGCGCGTTCGAAGGCTTTCGGGCAGCCGCCGACCATGATGCTCAGGGTGGCGGCCTTGGCGCCGACTTCACCGCCGGACACCGGGGCGTCCAGGTAGGCGGCGCCGGTGGCCTTGATCTTCTCGGCGAAGGCCTTGGTGGCGGTCGGCGAGATCGAGCTCATGTCGATCACGACTTTGTTCGGGCCGACACCTTCGGCAACGCCGTTTTCACCGAACAGGACGCTTTCGACCTGCGGGGTGTCGGGCACCATGACGATGATGAATTCAGCTTCCTGGGCCACTTCCTTGGGGTTGGCCAGGGCCACGCCGCCGGCGGCGATCAGGTTGGCAGGAGCTGCGTCGTGGTGGGTCGATACGAAGATGCTGTGACCTGCTTTTTGCAGGTTCTGGGCCATGGGGTTGCCCATGATGCCGGTGCCGATGAAACCGATTTTAGCCATGAGAATGTGCCTCTTGTATTTGTGTGCGGACCCTGTGGGAGCGGGCTTGCCCCGCGATGGCGGCATCAAGGCCAGCATCGCAATCGCGGGGCAAGCCCGCTCCCACGGGTTTCGTTTTATTCAGCTGTTCAGATAGCGTTGTGAGTCTTCAGCCAGCCCAGGCCCGCCTCGGTGGTGGTCTTGGGCTTGTACTCCGCGCCCACCCAGCCCTGGTAGCCGATGCGGTCCAGGTGCTCGAACAGGAAGCGGTAGTTGATCTCGCCGGTGCCCGGCTCGTGGCGGCCCGGGTTGTCGGCCAGCTGCACGTGGTTGATCAGCGGCAGGTTGGCTTCCAGGGTACGGGCCAGGTCACCTTCCATGATCTGCATGTGGTAGATGTCGTACTGCAGGAACAGGTTGTCGCTGCCCACTTCGGCCTGGATTTCCAGGGCCTGCTGGGTGGTGTTCAGGTAGAAACCGGGGATGTCGCGGGTGTTGATCATTTCCATGACCAGGCGGATCCCGGCGGCCTTGAGCTTGTCGGCGGCGTAGCGCAGGTTTTCCACGAAGGTCTTGCGAACGGTGGCGCAATCCGGGCCTTGCGGGCGGATGCCGGCCAGGGCGTTGACCTGGGTGTTGCCCAGCACCTTGGCGTATTCGATGGCCTTGTCGACGCCGGCGCGGAACTCTTCGACGCGGTCCGGGTGGCAGGTGATGCCGCGCTCACCCTTGGCCCAGTCGCCGGCCGGCAGGTTGAACAGCACCTGGGTCAGGCCGTGGGCATCGAGCTGCTGCTTGATCTCGGCGGCGCTGAAGTCATACGGGAAGAGGTATTCGACACCGCTGAAGCCAGCATCGGCGGCGGCCTTGAAGCGGGCCAGGAAGTCCTGTTCGGTGAACAGCATGGACAGGTTGGCAGCGAAGCGAGGCATGGTTGTCTCCTTGCAATGAGGGCCCCCGGCACGCCGGTGCGCGGGGGCGTCAGGCAATCAGTCGAGCATCGAGATGGCGGTTGGCGCGTCGTTGCCGACCAGGGCGAGGTCTTCGAACTCGTTGACCGCGTTGATCTCGGTGCCCATGGAAATGTTGGTGACACGCTCGAGGATCACTTCGACCACGACCGGTACGCGGAACTCTTCGGCCATCTTCTGCGCCTTGAGCAGGGCAGGGGCGATCTCGGCCGGTTCGAACACGCGGATGGCCTTGCAGCCCAGGCCTTCGACCACGGCGACGTGGTCGACACCGTAGGTGGCGGCGTCGGTGGCGTTGATGTTCTCGAACGCCAGTTGTACACAGTAATCCATGTCGAAGCCACGCTGCGCCTGGCGGATCAGGCCGAGGTAGGCGTTGTTCACCAGCACGTGGACGTACGGCAGATTGAACTGCGCACCCACTGCCAGCTCTTCGATCATGAACTGGAAGTCGTAGTCACCGGACAGCGCGACGACCTTGCGTTTCGGGTCGGCCTTGACCACGCCCAGGGCGGCAGGGATGGTCCAGCCCAGCGGGCCGGCCTGGCCGCAGTTGATCCAGTGGCGTGGCTTGTACACGTGCAGGAACTGCGCGCCGGCGATCTGCGACAGGCCGATGGTGCTGACGTAGGTGGTGTCCTTGCCGAACACTTCGTTCATTTCCTGGTACACGCGCTGTGGCTTGACCGGGACGTTGTCGAAGTTGGTCTTGCGCTGCAGGGTCGCCTTGCGCTGCTGGCAGTCTTCCAGCCAGGCCTTGCGGCACTTCAGCTTGCCGGCGGCTTTCCACTCGCGGGCCACTTCGAGGAACACGTCCAGCGCCTTGCCGGCATCGGAGACGATACCCAGGTCCGGGGTGAACACGCGGCCGATCTGGGTCGGCTCGATGTCCACGTGCACGAACTTGCGGCCTTCGGTGTAGACGTCGACGGAGCCGGTGTGGCGGTTGGCCCAGCGGTTGCCGATACCGAACACCAGGTCGGATTTGAGCATGGTCGCGTTGCCGTAGCGGTGCGAGGTCTGCAGGCCGACCATGCCGACCATCAGTGCGTGGTCGTCAGGGATGGTGCCCCAGCCCATCAGGGTCGGGACTACCGGTACGCCGGTCAGTTCGGCGAACTCGACCAGCTTGTCGCTGGCGTCGGCGTTGATGATGCCGCCGCCGGCTACCAGCAGTGGGCGCTCGGCGTCATTGAGCAGGGCCAGGGCTTTCTCGGCCTGTACGCGGGTGGCGGACGGCTTGTTGACCGGCAGCGGCTCGTAGGCGTCGATGTCGAATTCGATCTCGGCCATCTGCACGTCGAACGGCAGGTCGATCAGCACAGGGCCTGGGCGGCCGGTGCGCATTTCATAGAAGGCCTTCTGGAACGCGTAAGGCACCTGGCCTGGCTCCAGCACGGTGGTCGCCCACTTGGTCACCGGCTTGACGATGCTGGTGATGTCGACGGCCTGGAAGTCTTCCTTGTGCAGGCGGGCACGCGGAGCCTGGCCGGTGATGCACAGGATCGGGATGGAGTCGGCCGACGCACTGTACAGGCCGGTGACCATGTCGGTGCCGGCAGGGCCGGAGGTGCCGATGCATACGCCGATGTTGCCCGGGTTGGCGCGGGTGTAGCCCTCGGCCATGTGCGAGGCACCTTCGACGTGGCGAGCGAGGACGTGATCGATGCCACCGACTTTTTTCAGGGCCGAGTAAAGCGGGTTGATCGCGGCGCCAGGAATGCCGAACGCGGTATCTACACCTTCACGGCGCATGACCAGAACGGCTGCATCGATTGCTCTCATTTTGCTCATGGTTTGTGCCTCATCGATTTTGTAATTGTATACAACTTGCTTTGCGACAGAGTGTATTCACGCTTCGACCCAAAGGTCAATCCATTTTCGTCGGCAGGCTTTGATTGGCTCTCGGGGCCGTGAAAAGCGGCATTTCGTCGCAGTCGGTACGATTGCGTCAAATTATTGTATACAAAACATATCTCTGTTGTGTTCTATTCTCTCATCGGTTTTCAACTGCCCTCAGGGCTTCTCACAACAAGAAGAGGACCTTTTCATGAACGCATTGACCCTTAAAGTCGCCGTCGGCGTGGTAAACGCCGCGCTTGCTGCAGGCCGCAAGATCAACGCAGCGCCACTGACCGTGGCGGTGCTGGATGCCGGCGGGCACCTGCTGGCGCTGCAACGGGAGGATGGTGCCAGCCTGCTGCGCCCGGACGTGGCCATCGGCAAGGCCTGGGGCGCAGTGGCCCTGGGCAAGGGCTCGCGCCTGCTGGCGCTGGATTCGCAGCAGCGGCCGGCGTTCTATGCCGCGCTCAATGGCTTGGGTGAGCGGCCGGTGGTGCCGGTGCCCGGTGGCGTGCTGATTCGCGATCAGGACGGCAAGGTGCTGGGTGCGGTAGGGATCAGCGGGGATACGTCGGATATCGACGAGCAGTGTGCGATCAGTGCGATCGAGGCGGCGGGGCTGACGGCGGATGCGGGGGTGGCTGCCTGATCAGGGTTTAAAACTATCGCGGGGCAAGCCCGCTCCCACGATCATCTGGACTTTTCCCTACTGCTTAGGGCAGTTCAGATCGTGGGAGCGGGCTTGCCCCGCGATTGCGTTGGTTCAGGCCGCCTCGGGCTCGCAGCCCTTCAATACCAGGCGAATGATGGTCTCCGCCGCCGCATCGTAGTCACTGTCGGCCAATTTGGCCTTCCCCGTCACCACGGCAATCTGCCAGTCGAAATCCGCGTAGGTCTGCGTCGCCGCCCAGATGCTGAACATCAGGTGGTGCGGGTCGACGTGGGCGATCTGCCCGCGGTCGATCCAGCGCTGGATGCACTCGATGTTGTGCCGGGCCTGCTCGTTGAGCTGCTCGACCTGGCGTGGCGACAGGTGCGGCGCGCCGTGCATGATCTCGCTGGCGAACACTTTCGAGGCGTGGGGCAGGTCGCGGGAGATGAGGATCTTCGAGCGGATATAGGCGCTCAGCACTTCCTTGGGGTCGCCATCGGCGCTGAACGGCGTTGAAGCCTGCATGATCGGCGCGATGATGCTCTCGAGCACCTCGCGGTAGAGGTTTTCCTTCGACTTGAAGTAGTAGTACACGTTCGGCTTGGGCAGGCCGGCCTTGGCCGCGATATCGCTGGTCTTGGTGGCGGCGAAGCCCTTGTCGGCGAATTCTTCACTGGCCGCGCGCAGGATCAGTTCCTTGTTGCGCTCGCGAATGGTGCTCATTGTCGGGGGTCTTCCTCGTGTATGGCCCCCTCCGTGAGGGGTCCGGCATGGTAGCACCCGCCCCGACGGGCGCTCAAGGCAGCGACTTTCGGCTAGAATCCGCAGCACTCAAAACATGGGATACAGGCAAACATGGCAGGAAGCAGTCTACTGGTACTGATCGACGACATCGCCACGGTACTCGACGATGTCTCGCTGATGACCAAGGTCGCGGCGAAAAAGACCGCCGGCGTGCTCGGTGACGACCTGGCGCTCAATGCCCAGCAGGTTTCCGGCGTGCGCGCCGAGCGCGAGATCCCGGTGGTGTGGGCGGTGGCCAAGGGCTCGATGGTCAACAAGGCGATCCTGGTGCCGGCGGCGCTGTTGATCAGCGCGTTCATCCCGTGGGCGGTGACGCCGCTGCTGATGGTCGGTGGCGCCTACCTGTGCTTCGAGGGGTTCGAGAAGCTGGCGCACAAGTTCCTGCACAGCAAGGAAGAGGACGAGGCGCAGCATGAGGCGCGTAAAGAAGCCGTCGCCGATGCCAATGTCGACCTGGTGGCATTCGAGAAAGACAAGATCAAGGGCGCGGTGCGCACCGATTTCATTCTCTCCGCCGAGATCATCGCCATCACCCTGGGTACCGTCGCCGATGCGCCGCTGACTCAGCAGATCATCGTGCTGTCGGGCATCGCCATTGTCATGACCGTGGGTGTGTATGGCCTGGTGGGCGGCATCGTCAAGCTCGATGACCTCGGCCTATGGATGAGCAAGAAGGCCTCAAGCGTCACCCGGGCCGTCGGCAACGGCATCCTGCGTGCGGCGCCATACCTGATGAAGAGCCTGTCGGTGATTGGTACTGCGGCGATGTTCCTGGTCGGTGGCGGCATCCTGGTGCACGGCATTGCACCGCTGCATCACGCCATCGAGGCGTTCAGCGAAGGGCGGGGCGGGGCATTGACCGGGGCTTTGCTCAATGGAGCGGCGGGGGTCGTCGCCGGGGCGGTGGTGCTGGCGGTGGTTGCTGTCGTGAGCAAGGTGTGGCGGGCGGTAAAGCCGGCAAACTGAAGCGCCTGGTCGGGGCTTGCCCCGGTTCGCCTGTAGGAGCGGCCTTGTGTCGCGATAGGGGCGCGAAGCGGCCCCAGGATCTCGACATCATGCAAAATCACCGGGGCTGCTGCGCAGCCCTTTCGCGGCACGAGGCCGCTCCTACAGGTTATGCACTGGCTTCAGATCAGAAGTGAACCTTGACCAGGAAGCTCATGGTGTTCTGATCAGTGGTGAAGGCGTCGCTGTCCTTGATGCCGTACTTGTTCTTCCAGTAGTCGTACTCGATACCGACGTACAGCTGCTTCTCACCCAGGTGCAGCGCTTTACCCAGGTCGTACTTGATCTGCGGGTTGAAGTGCAGGTTGGCCTGGTAGGTGCCGCGACGGTTCTCGTCGTTGTCCACCACCCAATCCATGAAGCCGTCGATCAGCACGTCGGAATCGCCGACCGGAATGGTGTACGACCACACCGGGGTGATCTGCCACACGTTGTCGCCCGGGCGGCTGCCGTCGGTGGTGCGCTGGTAGAAGTTCAGCTGGAAGTAGTCGAAGCCTGGGATGGCCAGGTCGAAGCCTGGGCCGATCAGGTAGGACTCGGTGTCACCCTCGCCGAACTCGTAGGTCATGGCCAGCAGCACGTCCTTGACCGGACCGAACTCGATCTTCTGGTCGAAGATCTTGCCGAACGACAGGCGTGGGCTGAACTCGCCGTAGTAGGTGTTCGGGCCGTTACTGGCGTCCTTCTTGCCCTGGTAGAAGATCTTGTCGAGGAAGAAGAAGTTGTCGCCGTATTTCCAGCCGTCGGCGTGCTCGAAGGTCACCGTCTGCTGGATTTCGGGGTTGACCTTGAAGTTCTTGCCCCACAGGTAGGTCAGGCTGTTGTTCTGCCACTGCAGCAGGTCACCGGCTTGGCTGGCGCCACAGGCCAGCAGGCCGCCGGCGAGGATCAGGCTATTGATGATGCGCATTGCGTGTGTCGCTCCCTTGATTGGATCTGTTGTCAGCGCTCGGGCGCCGTTTTTTGTCTTTTGAGTCAGCTTTTTTCGATTGGCCACAGCTGTTTGGCAAGAGCTGCGCCAACTTTTCCGGGTTGGCCACAACCATCCTGCTCGACGTCTTGCTGAACGGATGAACATGGTTCTTTCAGGCTGGCAACACGTTGACCAACCGCCCGAATTCATTGACTGAGCGGTCAGCAAACGTGGGCAGGATCCTTCCTGCCCCGATCGAGGGGGCGCGCAGATTACTGGCTTGCGCGCCGGTCCTCAAGTGCTCCGTCCTGGAGCACCGTGTTACAAAGTTGTGCGTTTGGTCAGGTTATCAGAAATGCACTTTGATGAGAGCGCTGGCGACGCTCTGATTGCTTTCCAGGTTGCCGCGGCTGTCGATGCCGTATTTGTCCTTCCAGTAGCTGTACTCGAAGCCCACGTAAAGCTGCTTGGCGCCCAGGTTCAGGGCCTTGCCCAGGTCGTATTTGACCTGTGGGTTGAAGTGCAGGTTGGAGTGGTAGGTGCCACGGCGGGTCTGGTCGTTGTCGGTGACCCAGTCCATGTAGCCGTCGATCAGGATGTCGGAGCGGCCCACGGGAATGGTGTAGGACCAACCGGGGGTGATCTGCCAGACGTTGTCGCCCGGGCGGCTGCCTTCGGTGTTGCGCAGGTAGAAGTTCAGGGTGAAGTAGTTGAAGCCGGGAATGTTCAGGTCGAAGCCGGGGCCGATCAGGTAGGCCTCGTTGTCGCCTTCGCCGCGTTCGTAGGTCATGGCCAGCAGCACGTCCTTGACCGGGCCGAAGCTCAGGTTGCGGTCGAGGATCTTGCCGAACGACAGGCGCGGGCTGAACTCGCCGTAGTAGGTGGTCACGCCTTTGCTCGGGTCGGGCTTGCCGTTGTAGAAGATCTTGTCGACGAACAGGAAGGTGTCGCCGTACTTCCACTTGTTGGCGTGCTCGAAGGTGATGGTCTGCTGGATATCGGGGTTGACCTTGAAATCCTTGCCATACAGGTAGGTCAGGCTTTCGCCGTGCCACTGCAGCCATTCGCCGGCGTGGGAAGGGAGGGTGGCCAGCAGGCTGCTGCCCAGCAACAGCGAGGAAGTGATGCGCTTCATGTTGTGTTTCCCGGACTTATTGTTTTTGTTGGCGGTTTTTTCGGCGCGCAGGCGCCCCGGACGGCCCATTCCGGCGGGCCGACGGTGATGCGGTTACTGCAGGTGGTAAAGCGGGGCGGCAAACGCTGCCGCCCCTGGTCCTCAATGCTGGTGGCAGGCGTCGTTGTGCGCGGCGCGTTCGGCGCCACCGAGGATGTTGAACAGCAGGTTCAGCACCAGGGCGCTGAGGGTGGCCATGGCGATGCCACTGTGGGTGATGGGTTCCATCCACTGCGGCATCTGTGCGAAGAACTCCGGGCGGACCACGGGGATCAGGCCGAAGCCGACGCTGACCGCAACCAGCAACTGGTTGCGACGGTCGGAGATGTCCGCTTCCTGGAGGATCTTGATCCCGGTGGCGGTGACCATGCCGAACATGGCGATGGACGCGCCGCCCAGTACTGCAGGCGGGATCGAGGCGATCAGGAAGGCCGCCTTGGGCAGCAGGCTGAGCAGGATCAGCAAGCCGCCTGCCATCACCGTTACGTAGCGGCAGCGCACTCCGGTCATCTGCACCAGGCCGATGTTCTGGGCGAACGAGGAGTGGGTGAAGGTGTTGAAGAACCCGGCGATGAACGATGCCCCGGCGTCGCACAGCAGGCCGCGGCGCAGCATCCCTGGGGTAACTTCACGGTCGGTGACCTTGCCCAGGGCCAGGAACATGCCGGTGGACTCGACGAAGATGATCACCACCACCAGGCACATCGACAGGATCGGCGCCAGGCTGAAGGTCGGCATGCCGAAGTGCAGGGGGGTGACCACCTGCAGCCAAGGCGCCTCGTTCAGGCCGGACAGGTCGACCATGCCGATGGAACCGGCGAGCACGTAGCCCAGGCCCATGCCCACCAGTACCGAAACGTTGACCCAGAAACCGCGCATGAAGCGATTGATCAGCAGGATCACCGCCAGCACCAGGCCGGCGACCATCAGGTAGATCGGCGAGCCGAAGGTCTCGGCCTCATGGCCACCACCGGCCCAGTTGACCGCCACCGGGAACAGCGAGAGGCCGATGGAGGTGATGACCGTGCCGGTTACCAGGGGAGGGAAGAAACGCACGACCTTGGACATGAATGGCGCGATCAGCATGCCGAAGAAACCGGCGGCGATGGTCGCGCCGAAGATCCCCTGCAAACCGACGCCGGGCATGCCGGCCATGGCCACCATGCTGCCGACGGCGGCGAAGCTGGCGCCCATCATGACCGGCATGCGGATGCCGACCGGGCCGATACCGAAGGATTGGATGATGGTGGCAACGCCGGCGACCAGCAGGTCGGCGTTGATCAGGAAGGCGACTTCCTCGCGGGACAGGCCGGCGGCCTGGCCGATGATCAGCGGCACGGCAATGGCGCCACCGTACATCAGCAGAACGTGTTGCAAACCCACCAGGATCAGCTGGAACAGGGGCAGGGGCTGTCGTGGCGGCGCAACAGGAATGTACGCCTTGGGTGACTCGGACATGCAGCACCTCGAGTTTTGTTTTTATTCTCGGATCCAAGCGGGCGGCTTCACCTGGCAGGCCTGGTTGAGGAGGCTGTGGTTCCCGGGTGAAGACGCACGCTCGATGCTTGCTTGTTGCTTTGAAGGTGAAACAGAGGCCGGCAGTACCGGCCTCATCGCGGGGCAAGCCCGCTCCCACGAGAGTGAGTGGGCGTATCCAGTCAGTTGACCTGGGCGCCTTTGGCGATCCAGTCGCCGACCAGCTTGCGCTCTTCAACGGTCATCTGAGTGATGTTGCCCAGCGGCATGATCTGGCTGGCGACGGCCTGCGCCTGGATGCGCGCGGCCTGGGCCTGGATCTGCTGCGGGGTGTCGAACATCACGCCGGCAGGGGCGGCGCTGAACAGTGGGCTGGTCGGTTTGGACGAGTGGCACACGGTGCAGCGTTCCTGGATGACGGTGTGGATCTTGTCGAAACCACCGGTGGCGGCCTGGGCGGTTGCCGGGGCTTGAGCAGCAGGTGCTTCGGCAGGCTTGGCAGCCTCCTCGGCGCGAAGCTCGGCGGCGGTCTTGCCACCCACGGCCGTGGCTGGCAACGGCTGGTACTCGACCTTCGCAGCAGCCTGCTCAGGGGCAGTCGGCAGCGGCTTGGGGCCGGTCACGTAGGCCAGGCAGATCATCGCCAGGGCGCCGACAGGCAGGGTCCAGGCGTACTTGTTGCTGTCGTGGCGGGTGTTGAAGTAGTGACGGATCAGTACCGCGGCCACCGCGATCCCGGCCAGGATCAGCCAGTTGTACTGGCTGCCGTAGGTGCTCGGGAAGTGGTTGCTGATCATGATGAACAGCACCGGCAGGGTGAAGTAGTTGTTGTGGCGCGAGCGCAGCAGGCCCTTGGCCGGCAGTACCGGATCGGGGGTCTGGTTGTTCTCGATGGCCGCCACCAGCTGGCGCTGGGCCGGCATGATGATGCGGAACACGTTACCGACCATGATGGTGCCGATGATCGCGCCGGTGTGCAGGTAAGCGCCGCGGCCGCTGAATACCAGGCTGAAGCCCCAGCATGCGGCGATGATCAGCACGAACAGCACGCCACCCAGCAGGGCCGGTTTCTTGCCCAGGGGCGAGTCGCAGAGGAAGTCGTAGACGAACCAGCCGGCGATCAGCGAACCGATACCGATGGCCACGCCCTCGGCACCGCTCAGGGTGCTGCCGGGTGCCAGCAGGTACAGGGCCGGGTTCCAGTAGAACACCACGCACAGCAAGGCGATCCCGGACATCCAGGTGAAGTAGGCTTCCCATTTGAACCAGTGCAGGTTCTCGGGCATTTTCGGTGGCGCGAGCTTGTATTTTTCCAGGTGGTAGATACCGCCACCGTGGATGGCCCAAAGGTCACCCGACAACCCATCGCGCGGGTTGCTTCGGTTCAGGTGGTTCTCCAGCCAGACGAAGTAGAACGATGCACCGATCCAGGCGACGCCGGTGATCATGTGAACCCAGCGAATGCTCAGGTTCAGCCATTCGTGAAGGTGTGCTTCCACAGTAGTTACCTCTCGCCGGTCACCACATCGATGACCGACCCTTTCTTATTGGTGGGGATTGAGGATCAACATCTGTTCCTCGGGGAAGTAATGCTCATCGCAGTTGTTGCCAGAACCACTGCGATCAACCACCAGGAAATCATCCCGCTTTTCGATCGTAAGCACCGGGTGGTGCCAAACGCCGCGATGGTAATTGATGCCCTGCCTGCCGTTACTGCGGAAGGCGCGGACCAAGCCTGATACAGGTGCATCGCCAACTGGCGCGACCACGATCAGAAAGGGGTTGCCGAGCAGCGGGATGAAAGCCTGGCTGCCCAGCGGATGGCGTTCCAGCATGCGCACGGTCAGCGGCATTTCCAGCGCGTCGGCGCGGAAGATGCTGATGATCGCCTTGTCCTCAGGCTCGGCGGTCTCGACCGTGGCGAGCTTGTGGAAGCGCATGGTCGAGCCGTTGTTGATCATGAAGTGGTCGCTGCCATCGGTTTCGATCACATCACCGAACGGGGCAAAGGCTTCTTTGGTCAGGGGCTCGATCATCAGGGTGCGCATGCGGTTATCTCTTCTATGTTCGTTGTTCTTGATTTGGGTGGACTAGCTTTTCAGGCCTGGCCCTGGGTACGGACGCGTCACGCACTCGGGCCGGGCCTGGGCTCAATCCTCAAAGCTGCAGCAGGCGGAACAGGGCGATCAGGTTGATCTGCGCCAGGGCTTCCTTGAACTCGGCATCCTTGTCGTTGTGGATGCGCTTTTCGAAGGAGGCGAGGATCTGGTGCCGGTTGCTGCCCTTGACCGCCATGATGAACGGGAACTGGAACTTGGCTTTGTAGGCGTCGTTCAGTTCGGTGAAACGGGCGAACTCCTCGGCGGTGCAC
Organism: Pseudomonas sp. zfem004; assembly: GCF_032621715.1. Lineage (NCBI taxonomy): Bacteria > Pseudomonadati > Pseudomonadota > Gammaproteobacteria > Pseudomonadales > Pseudomonadaceae > Pseudomonas > Pseudomonas sp. zfem004. Next base: position 34,500 of record NZ_JAVYJF010000009.1, read on the forward strand.
TGGTGGATACCGGCACCGGCCTGCTCGTTGGTGCTCGATTCGGTCAACTCGCCCTGTACGGCGGCTTTGCCGGCCAGGTCCGGGTGAGCGTTGATCAGGGCCAACTGGTCGCTGTGGTTGGCGCTGAGCAGGATGTCGCTCATGCGCTGATGCAGCGCTTCGATCTCGTCCAGTTCAGCCAGTTGGCCGAGGTCGTAGGCTTTTTCGGCGACCCACGGCGAGTGCTCGTAGATGTCGGCAAAGGCTTCGACGAAGGCGGCGCGGTCCAGGCTGGACGGTTTGAGGGTGTTGAAGGCGGTCATCAGGCGTTCTCTTTCTTGTACGGGTGGGTGGCGTGCCAGTGGCGGGCGATGTCCACGCGACGGGCGAACCAGACCTGCTCATGGCTCTTGGCGTAATCGACGAAGCGCTTGAGCGCGGCCAGCCGCGCCGGGCGGCCGACCAGGCGGCAGTGCAGGCCGATGGAGAGCATTTTCGGGGCTTCGGCGCCTTCGGCGTAGAGCACGTCAAAGGCGTCCTTGAGGTACTGGAAGAACTGCTCGCCGCAGTTGAAACCCTGTACCTGGGTGAAGCGCATGTCGTTGGTGTCCAGGGTGTAGGGGATCACCAGGTGCGGCTTGCCGGTCGGGTTGTTCGGTTCCCAGTAGGGCAGGTCGTCGTCGTAGGTGTCGCTGTCGTAGAGGAAGCCGCCTTCCTCCATCACCAGGCGCCGGGTGTTCGGGCCGGTGCGGCCGGTGTACCAGCCCACCGGGCGCTCGCCGGTCAGTTCGGTGAGGATGCGGATGGCTTCGAGCATGTGCTCGCGCTCTTGCGCTTCTTCCATGTTCTGGTAGTCGATCCAGCGGTAGCCGTGGCTGCAGATCTCGTGGCCGGCCTCGGCCATGGCGCGGATCACGTCGGGGTGGCGCTGGGCGGCCATGGCCACGGCGAAGATGGTCAGCGGCACGCCGCTATCCTTGAACAGCTTGAGCAGGCGCCATACACCGGCGCGGCTGCCGTATTCGTAGAGCGATTCCATGCTCATGTTGCGTTGGCCCTGCAATGGCTGGGCGGCAACCATTTCAGACAGGAAAGCCTCGGACTCTTTGTCGCCGTGCAGGATGTTGCGCTCGCCACCTTCTTCGTAATTGAGCACGAAGGACAGTGCAATGCGGGCATTCCCCGGCCATTGCGGATGAGGTGGGTTGTTGCCGTAACCGATCAGGTCGCGAGGGTAGTCAGCGCTCACTGCAGTCTTCCTTCTTGTACGTTAGTGCGGGTGGTGGGCGGGCCGCGTCGGGATGTCGCACCACCGGATGGGCTGATTGTATACAACTTCTTAAATACTTTGTAAGCCTGTTTTTCCGCATTTCTTCCCATTTGTCGCCCTGAAACGGCTTGCAAGAAACCTGCCTGATTGGTCAGCTAATGACGGTGATGCCTGCTTGCTGCCTGTCTTTGCGATTGGTGGCCTGTTTTCAGGGGTGAGCGGGCGAGCTGCAAGAAGGGTTTAAAAAATTGTGTACAATTTTTTGAGAAACTGTCTTAATGGCGTCATTCCCGCACACCGCTGGCCCCCGTGCCCGGTGCATGCCGTGTATTTTTTGCCCACGCATACGACAAGAGGCGACAAGCAAATGGGACGTTTGACCACACACGTACTGGACGCCGCGCATGGCTGCCCGGGCAGCTCGATCAAGGTTGAGTTGTACCGTGTCGAAGGCCAGCAGCTGGAGTTGATCAACACCGTGCTGACCAACAGCGATGGCCGCGTCGATGCGCCGCTGTTGCAGGGTGACGACTACCGTACCGGCGTTTACCAGCTGCAGTTCAGCGCTGGCGATTATTACCGCGCTCGCGGCGTGCAACTGCCGGCTGCGGCGTTCCTTGACGTTGTCGTGCTGCGCTTTGGTATCGACGAGCAGCAAGAGCACTACCATGTGCCGCTGCTGATCTCGCCGTACAGCTACTCGACCTATCGTGGAAGCTAGTTGGTCGCTAGAAGAATCTTCGTAGGTCCTTGCCCGCTCTCACACTGGCGGGCTTTTTTTTGCCTGTTTGTAGGAGCGGTGCAATTCCTGTGGGAGCGGGTTTACCGGAGTGCCGGACCACCGCGAAGCAGGCGGCGCGTTGGATGGCACCGGCTCTGCCGGTGTTCGCGGGTAAATCGCAGCGGCGAACCGCCGCTCCCACAGGGTACGCGCGCTTTGACACCAAGCGTTCTAACTGTGGGGGCGCAGCTTGCGATGATTTAAACGCAGGCAGATACGACAAAGGGGCGCCATGCGCCCCTTTGTCGTTTGCTCGTACAGCCCGTTCAGGCCGACATCAGGGCGCGATGCCCGCCGTCCCATTGGCCAGCTTCGGTTGCCGGTAGAGGTCAAGCAGTACCTGGTCCAGCACCTGCGAAGCGCCCCAGGGTTTGGGGTCGTTGAGGATGGCTGCGACCGCCCAGGTGTTGCCATTGCTGTCGCGGCTGAAGCCAGCGATCGCGCGGACGGTATTGAGGGTGCCGGTCTTGATGTGGGCCTCACCGCTCATGGCCGTGCGCTTGAGGCGCTTGCGCATGGTGCCATCCATGCCCACCAGTGGCATCGAGCTTATGAACTCGGCGGCGTACGGGCTGTTCCAGGCAGCCTGCAGCAGTGCGGCCATCTCGCGGGTGCTGACCCGTTCCGCGCGGGACAGGCCCGAACCGTTCTCCATCACCAGGTGCGGCGCAGTGATGCCTTTCTTCGCCAGCCACTGACGCACCACGCGCTGGGCGGCACGGGCATCGTCACCATCGGCGTCGGTGCGGAACTGCGCGCCGAGGCTGAGGAACAGCTGCTGGGCCATGGTGTTGTTGCTGTACTTGTTGATGTCGCGGATCACTTCGACCAGGTCCGGCGAGAAGGCCCGGGCCAGCAGGCGGGCGCTCTTGGGCACGTTCTCGATGCGGTCGCTGCCCTGGATGCTGCCGCCCAGCTCGTTCCAGATGGCCCGCACGGCGCCGGCGGCATAGGTCGGGTGGTCCAGCAGCGACAGGTAAGTCTGCGAGTTGCAGCCTTCAGCCAGTTGGCCGCTGACCGTCACGCTGACGCCGTCGGCCTGGGTCACCGGGTTGTAGCGCACTTCGCCAGTGCACTGCTTGCCCGCCACGGCCTTGACCTGGTTGTCGATGCGGATGCTGGCGATCGGCGGCTCGACCGCCACCGTGACCTTGCCACCGTCGTTGCGGGCGACGAAGCGCAGCGCCTTGAGATTGACCAGCAGCGAATCGGGCTTGACCAGGAACGGCTTGTTGTCGTCGCCGCCGTCGTCATTGAACTGTGGCAGGTTGGGCTGCACGAAATGGCTGCGGTCCAGGACCAGGTCGCCGGTCACGGTGCGCACGCCGTTGGCGCGCAGGTCGCGCATCAGCAGCCAGAGCTTTTCCATGTTCAGCTTGGGGTCGCCACCGCCCTTGAGGTAGAGGTTGCCGTTAAGCACACCGTTGCTCAGGGTACCGTCGGTGTAGAACTCGGTCTTCCACTGGAAGGTGGGGCCCAGCAGCTCGAGCGCGGCATAGGTGGTGACCAGTTTCATGGTCGAGGCCGGGTTCACCGAAACGTCGGCGTTGAACACGGTCGCGGTGCCGGGGCCATTGAGCGGCAGCATCACCAGGGACAGGGCGGAGTCTTGCAGCTTGTTGGTCTTGAGGGCCTGCTGCACCTTGGCCGGCAAGCTGGTGTTGACGGCGGCGGCCTGGCTGGGCAGGGCGAGTGGCAGGAGCAGGCCGGCGAGCAATAGTGGGCGGAACGTCTTGATCATGGATAGATGAACCCTGCAGGCGAGGGAAAAAGAACATGGGGCTGTAAGAATGATGGCCCCAGCACGTAAACGAGTGCGCATTATGCCCCAAGCGCACGTTGTATGCGCCCCGTTCGACACAAATGCGCCGCAGCTCGCCGGAAACTGGTAAAGTGCCGCGCGTTAATACTTGAGAGGATTGTTTCATGGCTACCAACCGTTCCCGTCGCCTGCGCAAGAAACTGTGCGTGGATGAATTCCAGGAGCTGGGTTTCGAACTGAACCTGGGCTTCAAGGAAGACCTGTCCGATGAAGCCATCGATGCCTTCCTCGACGCCTTCCTGACTGAAGCCATGGACGCCAACGGCCTGGATTATGTCGGCGGCGATGACTTCGGCCTGGTCTGCAAGGCTACCCGTGGCTCGGTGGAAGAAGCGCAGCGCGCTGCTGTCGAAGCCTGGCTCAAAGGCCGCAGCGAACTGACCAACATCGAAGTCAGCCCACTGCTGGACGCCTGGTATCCGGAAAAGCCGATCAACCCGGCTTCCTGATCCGTGGCGGCGGTGCCCGAGCGGGCGCCGCTTCACCTTGGCTCGGCCTGGCGGCCCAACTGCCGGGCCAGGGCTTTCTCCACACGGCGCATGTGCCGTGCCAGTGCCTGACGGTACAGTTTCATCTCTGCCAGGGGCAACCCGGGCTCTCCCAGTAGTTCACACGCCTGAATCAACGACCTGGCATCCAGCATTCGCGCCGCGCTGAGGATCTTGTGCGCCTGCGCGGCAAGCGCATCGGCGTCCTGCTGCGGGTCGATGGTCATCAGGATGCCCAGGTCCTGTTGCAGGCTCAGGTGCAAGGTGCCGAGGAGGCGGTCGCGGTCACTGGCGCTGTCGCCGACAATGGCGCTCAGGCCCTGCAGATGGAAGCGATGACCGCACTCGTCGCAGCCTTCCTTGCACGGCCTGGTGTTACGGGCAATGGACGCCAGCCGCTGGCTGAGCACCTGCAAGCCGATGGGTTTGAGCAGGCAGTCGTCCATCCCCGCATCCAGGCACTGCTGGCGCACTTCGGGTTGGGCGTTGGCGGTATAGCCGATCAGGGTGCAGCGTGGCCTGCCGTGCAGGCGTTCCTCTGCGCGCACGGTCCTGGCCAGTTCGTAGCCGTTCATCTGCGGCATGTTGCAGTCAACGATGAGTACGTCGAAACAGCCTTCGCGCCATTTGCGCAATCCTTCGCGGCCATCGCGGGCGCTGTCCTGGCGCAAGCCCAGGTAGTTCAACTGTTGTGCTATCAGCAACAGGTTGGCCGGGTGATCGTCGATCACCAGGATCCTCAGTCGTGGATCCGGGCGCTCGATGTCGCTCGCGTCCTGGGGCCTCGGCTCGACCGGGGCAACGCACTGCAAGGGCATGCGCAGCCTTACCCGTGTACCTACGCCATGCAGGCTCTGCAGGGTCAGTTCGCCGCCCATCATTGCGCACAGGCTTCGGCTTATCACCAGCCCAAGGCCGGTGCCGGCCCGAGCGCCGTCGCTGTAGGGGTTGGCCTGCACAAAAGGGGTGAACAGCTGCTCGAGTTCCTGCTCGTGGATGCCGATGCCGGTGTCGCGGACTTCCATGTCCAGGGTCTGGGTCAGTGGCTCGCCACTGCTGCAGAGTTTGACGCTGATGCTCACCTGGCCCTGTTCGGTGAACTTGATCGCGTTGCTCACCAGGTTCGACAGCACCTGTTTGAACCGCAGCGGGTCGAGCAGCGCATGGCAGCGCGCCTCGGCGGCGATCGCCACTTCGAGCGCCAGGCCTTTTTGTCGGGCCAGTCCGTCGAATACACGTCCGACGGACTCGACCAGCGCTGCCAGCTCCACTGGTTCTGGGGCCAGGGACAAATGGCCCGACTCGATCCGCGCGATGTCGAGGATATCGCCGATCAACCCCAGCAGATCCCTGGCCGAGTGATGGGCAATCTCCAGGGCCGGGCGGTCCAGTTGGCCCTGTTCGGCACGCCGCGAGGCGAGTTCGAGCATGCCGATCAAGGCGTTCATCGGGGTGCGGATTTCGTGGCTGATGGTGGCGAGGAAAGTGCTCTTGGCGCGGTTGGCGTCATCGGCCTGTTGCTTGGCCAGTCGCAGGTCCTGGACCAGGTTGCGGCGTTCGCTGATGTCGATCCAGCCGCCGATGATGCCCTGCATTTCTCCCAGCGAGTCGCGGTAGGGGAGGATCCAATGGTAGATGGTCAGATCCTTGTCCCTCAGCCGCAGAGGGCGATCGAGGATCAAGGGTTTGCCTTGCTCCATCACGCGTCGGTAATCGTCCTGGATCTGCCGGGTGTAGTCGCAGTCGCTGCAACAGGTGTCCTGCAAGCGCTTGCCTATGATCTGCTCGAGACTGGCGCCGACCGCTTGCAGGTAGCTGTCGTTGCAACTTTGCAGGCGCCCTTCGCGGTCACGCACGTACATGGGGTGTGGCGTGCCATTGAGCAAGGCGCCCATGAACTCCAGCTGGTCGTTGAGCGCCCGCTCGGCGCGTTGACGCTGTTTGATCTGGCGGCGCAGCCGGGCATTCCACACCAGTGCCAGTACCAGCAGCACACCGATGACCGCGACCACCTGCAGGATCACCCTGCGGTAATTGCGCCAATAGGCATCGTCGGCAGCGCCGTGATCCCGCCAGCGACTGTTGATCACCCCCAGCTCCTCCGGAGTGATGCTCAGCAGCGCCTTGTCGAGGATCGAAGCCAGTTCGCTGGCCTGGGGCAGGGTGGCCAGCGAGAAGGTCGCAGGCTCGGTGCCGACAGTGGTGCGGATCACCAGGTCGTTGTTGCTGGCCAGCATGTGGTTGGCGTCGATCAGTGTGGCGATCGCGGCATCCACGGTGCCGCTGCCCAGCAGGGCCAGGGAGTAGTAGGTGCTGTCGGTGGCTACCTGATGAATCAATGGGTGCTTGGCATTGAGCAGTGCGGCCACGCTGCTGTCACGGGGTACCGCGACCCGCTTGCCCTTGAGCTGCTTCAGATTGACAGGCTGGTGCTTGCCGTTGCGACTGACCAGCACGTAGGCGCTTTCCAGGTAGGGCCTGCTGAGTTGCAGCGGGTTGCCTGGGCGGGTGTCGGTGGAGTGCGTGGCGATGATGTCGGTGCGGCCGGACTCAAGCTGATCGATCATGTCGCCATCGCCACTGGCGCGGCCAATGTCGAAGCGCAAGCCGGTGCGCAAGCGGATGAGTTCGAGCAGGTCGGCGACGATGCCGCGTAGCCGGCCGTTGCCGTCGAGGAAGGACAGCGGGGCTGCGGTGTCGTTGACCACGACCCGCATCACCGGGTGATTGCGCAGCCAGTTTTCTTCCCGTGTCGACAGCTGCAGCTTGCGATCAGTCAACAGGCTGCCGCTGCTGGCACTCCAGCGCTTGAAGATATCGTTGCGGGTGGCGCTCGACTGGGCGTCGAGGGCGGCGTTGACCAGGGTCAGCAGCATCGGGTCATCGTCACGCATGGCAAAACTGAAACCCACGGCCTCATGCTTGCCGAAGTTGGCCATGCGCAGGCGCGGCAGGTGCCCCTGGCTGATCAGGTAGTGCGTGGAGACCGTGTCGCCGATGAACACGTCGGCCTGCTCGAAGGCCACGGCATTGAGCGCCTGGGTGGAGGACTCGAAGGTCAGCAGCTCGGCCTGGGGGTAGTTGGCGCGGATCTCTTCGGGCGGCAGGTAGTGATAGAGCATGCTCAGGCGCATGCCGTCCAGGCCGGTGTCCAGGGCGCGGGTTTCGTCTTCCCGGGTTACCAGCACGGGTTGGTCGATGGCGTAGGGGCGTGAGAGCGCCAGCCCCTGGGTGGTGGCTTCATAGCCATTGGCGCTACCGAGCAGATCAATGCGCCCGCTCTTGAGCGCCGCGACTGCCGCTGGCCGGCTGGGAAAGCGTTGCACCCGCACTGACAGGCCCAAGGCATTGCCGATCAGGCCTGCGTAGTCGGCGGTCAAGCCCTGGTATTCGCGCCCTCCGCTGGCAATGTCGAATGGTGGGTAGTCAGGTGCGGAAGTGCCGAGTACCAGTTCATGGCGGGTGGCTAGCCAGTTGCGTTGCTCCAGGGTCAGGGCGGGGTGGATCGGGGTCGGTGCCGAGCGGCTGAGCAGGGCGTAGCTTTTACCTACGTCGATGTTCGCGCAGACAGTCGGCATGGGGGCGCCCAGGCTCAGGCACAGCAGCGATATACCGAGGTACTTCCACATCACGACCTCAGACCAGCGCGTTGCGTTTGGCGACGTCGATCAGCTCCACCAGGGTGCTGGCCTGCAATTTGTGCATAAGGCGTTTCTTGTAGGTGCTGACCGTCTTGTTGCTGAGAAACATGCCCTTGGCGATTTCCTTGTTGCTACGGCCTTGAGCGAAGAGTTGCAGCACCATCAGTTCGCGGTCATTGACCTGGCGGAACAACTCCAGTTCTTTGTTGCAGTTTTTTTGCGCAGCGTTGAGTGCCTGGCTGGGGAAGTAGTTATAGCCGGACAGTACCGCCTTGATGGCGCTGAGCAGTTCGCCCAGGTCTTCCTGCTTGCAGACGTAGCCCGCGGCGCCGGAGTGCATGCAGCGAATCGCGAACAGCGCGGGTGATTGTGCGGTCAGTACCAGGACTTTGAGCGGAATGGCCATGGACTGGAAGCGCGACAGCATCTCGAGGCCGTCGAGCTTGGGGATGCTGATGTCGAGGATGACCAGCTCGGGGCGGCATTCACGAATCATCTGCATGGCATCGACACCATTGTCAGATTCGCCCAGGACGTTGTAACCCTGGTTCTCCAGCAACATCCGGATAGCCAGGCGGATAACGGGATGATCGTCGACGATAAAGACTGTTTGCATATTCAACACTCCATGCGGCGAGGCGAAAGCAGTCGGCACATTAGCTCAGTTGAATGATGGCGGGCAGGGATGCTCAGGCTAATTTATGTATATAGGAAATTCCTTACGGCGAGAGCGTGTGTGTGCTACGAAGATTGTGGATTTTTAGGCGGTTTTATTGATTTTTGACGTTTTCTTAGTTACCTCGTGAGTTAATGTTTAAAGTTCTTAGTTTTTGTGGGAAGAGTCTTACAAGTTAGGCGGTGAAGGCAATAACCACACTACCGTCACCGCCCTGGCTCAAGTTGGGCTGGTGCGCCCGGTCATCTCGCAGGCCATTTCACTGGCATAGCTGTCGGTCATGCCGGCGATGAAATCGATCATGCGCAGGAAGGCGCCATGCAGCGAGCCATGTGGATTGGGCGCGTTGTTGCCGATCAAGTCCAGCACGCGCCGGCTCTTGAACGACGGCGTACGCCCGCCATGCTGCTCCAGCGCCGCGCCGCAGAAGGTATTGAGGAGGATCTCCAGGGTGGTGTAGGCGCCGATTTCATGCAGGGTCTTGCGCTTGTCCTGGAAGATCTTCTTGCGTGCCATGTCCTTGGCCTGCAGCACGCAGCGCTGGGCCGGGCCGTGCATGTGCTCGACCAGATCGCCGGGCAGGCGGCCGGCGAGCAGGGCGTCTTGCTGTTCGACGAAGGCTTGCGCGGCGGCGTTGGTCAAGTGTTCGATGGCTTTGCCGCGCAGGATTGCCAGCTTGCGCCGGCGGGATTCGTTGGGGCCGAGCTGGCGGTAGGTTTCCGGCAGGTCATCGCCGACCAGGTCGAGCAGCAGCGCTTCGACTTCGGCGTACTGCAGCAGGTCCATCTCCAGGCCGTCTTCGAGGTCGATCAGGGCGTAGCAGATGTCGTCGGCGGCCTCCATCAGGTAGACCAGCGGGTGCCGGGCCCAGCGTTGGTGTTCGAGCTGCGGCAGGCCCAGCTTGCCGGCGATCTGCTCGAGCAGGGGCAGCTCGCTCTGGTAGCAACCGAACTTGTGCTTCTTGTAGCCCTGCGCGTCGGCATGGCGCGAGGTCCAGGGGTACTTGAGGTAGGTGCCCAGCGTCGCGTAGGTCAGGCGCGTGCCACCGTCGAACTGGTGGTATTCGAGCTGGGTGAGCACACGAAAGCCTTGCGCGTTGCCCTCGAAGTTGAGGAAGTCGGCGCGTTGGTCGTCGCTCATGTCGTCCAGCCAGCCGCGCCCGGCGGCCTGCTGGAACCAGTGGCGGATGGCGTCTTCGCCGGAGTGGCCGAAGGGTGGGTTGCCGATGTCGTGGGCCAGGCAGGCCGACTGCACGATCATCCCCAGGTCGCTGGGCTCGCACCAGTCGGGCAGGGCACCGCGCAGGGTTTCGCCAACGCGCATGCCCAGCGAGCGGCCAACGCAGCTGACTTCCAGCGAATGGGTGAGGCGGGTGTGGATATGATCGTTGCTGGTGACCGGATGTACCTGGGTCTTGCGCCCCAGGCGGCGGAAGGCGCCGGAAAAGATGATGCGGTCGTGGTCCTTGTGGAAGGGGCTGCGGCCGAGCTCTTCAGGGCTGTAGAGGGCTTTGCCCAGGCGTTCGCGGGTCAGCAGGGTGTGCCAGTCCAAGGCTCGATCTCCGGTCGTTGAATCGGCATAGCTTCCTGCGTCTGGCGCGCCCTGGCAAGGGCGCGCACGACGTTCAGGTGCGCCGACCGCCGCTCAGAAACAGGCGGATCAGCGGCGCCAGGCTGGTGCCCAGCTGCAGCAGGCGACGGAGGTTGCCGCTGCGCACGCCTTTGCCAGTGAGAAAGCCCAGCGCGACGATGGCGCCCAGCCCCCACAGCGAGCCGTGCTTGACCCCCAGGCCCTCGCCGAACGAGCTGCCCATGCCGCGCAGGCGGCGAACCGGTTCGAGCACCTGGGTGGTTTCGTGGCTGATCTGCTGGCGGTGCATCTCCATGCGCAGGCGCAGCAGCGCCTTGCGCAGCTCGCGCGGGTTACGGGTGTTTGGCATTTCGGGCAGGTTCATGGCAGCAGGCGCTCCCGGTCCTTGGCCAGTTCTTCGAGCGTGGCGCTGAACGGCGAGGATTCATCGAATACCGCCGCTTTCAGGCGCAGGCCGCAGTACAGCGCGGCGATGCCGTAGAACAGGCACAGGCCGATGATCCCGGCCAGCCGATAGCTGTCCCACAGCAGCACCAGTACCAGCCCGGACAGGGCGGTGAGCAGCAGCAGGGCGAACACCAGCGCCAGGCCGGCGAACAGCAGCAGGCGCAGGGTACGCCCCTTCTGCTCCTGCAGCTCGATGCCGAACAGCTCGATGTGGCTGTGCAGCAGGCCCAGCATCGCGGCGCCCAGGCGCCTGCCGGACGCGCCGGCGCCGATGGCGTCGTTGTCCATGGCGGCTCCTCAGCGCTTGGCCAGCAGGCCGATCAGCAGGCCGACGCCGGCAGCGATACCGATGGCCTGCCAAGGGTTCTCCTGCACATATTGCTCGGCGCTGCCCAGGGCTGCCTGACCGCGCTGGCGTACCGAGTCCTGGGTCAGTTGCAGGGTTTCACGGGCCTGGGTCAGGCGCTCGTGGATCTGTTCGCGCAGCTCGTCGGCCTGGTCGCCGGCCAGGTTGGCGGTGTCGGCGAGCAGCTTCTCGGTGTCGCGGACCAAGGCCTGGAAGTCAGCCATCAGTATGTCTTGAGCAGTCTTTGCCGATTTGCTGGCCATGTGGGCCTCTCCCTGTGGATGTGTGTGGCTATTTCGAGTGATGGCGGGCGCGGAAGGTTCAGCACGATGTGCTGGTACAGCGCTTGCTTATGTTCGAGGCGCGCTCGCAAGCGTGCGCGCCGAAACCGTGCAACCGCCCTGCGGATGACGCTAAACCTTAACCCAATCCACGACAAACCCAAGAAAAAACCACGCAGGCGTTCACCCGCTCACAGAAGTGGGGCAGGCGCCTGGCACCGATTCGGTGCAGGGATGCCGGTTCTTGAACTGTCCTGGTGCCTTTTTGCAGGCCTGCCTCTACATGGAAAACATGCACAGCGCGATGGACTCCCTGGTCCATGGCTCCAACACCCTGTTCATCCTCATGGGCGCCATCCTGGTGCTGGCCATGCACGCCGGCTTCGCCTTTCTCGAAGTCGGTACCGTGCGCCACAAGAACCAGGTCAACGCCCTGTCGAAGATCCTCAGCGACTTCGCCATCTCGGCGCTGGCGTACTTCTTCATCGGTTACTGGATCGCCTACGGCGTGACCTTCTTCCAGCCCGCGGCCGTGCTGGCCAACGATCATGGCTATGCGCTGGTCAAGTGCTTCTTCCTGCTGACATTCGCTGCTGCAATCCCGGCGATCATCTCCGGCGGCATCGCCGAGCGTGCGCGGTTCGTCCCGCAGTTGTGCGCCACGGCGCTGATCGTGGCGTTCATCTACCCCTTCTTCGAGGGGGTTGTGTGGAATGGCAACTTCGGCTGGCAGGCCTGGCTGCAGGCCCGTTTCGGTGCACCCTTCCATGACTTTGCCGGCTCCGTGGTGGTGCATGCCATGGGCGGCTGGCTGGCGCTGGCGGCGGTGATCCTGCTGGGCGCACGCCGTGGCCGTTATCGCGATGGCCGGCTGGTGGCGTTCGCGCCGTCGAGCATTCCGTTCCTGGCACTGGGCTCGTGGATCCTGATCATCGGCTGGTTCGGCTTCAACGTGATGAGCGCGCAGACACTGCAAGGGGTGAGCGGCCTGGTGGCGATCAACTCGCTGATGGCCATGGTTGGCGGCACCGTGTCGGCGCTGGTGGCCGGGCGCAACGACCCCGGCTTCCTGCATAACGGCCCGCTGGCAGGCTTGGTGGCGGTCTGCGCCGGTTCTGACCTGATGCACCCGATCGGCGCGCTGGCCACCGGCCTGATCGCCGGCGGCCTGTTCGTCTGGTGCTTCACCGCGGCGCAGAACCGTTGGAAGATCGACGATGTGCTCGGTGTCTGGCCGCTGCACGGTGTGTGCGGGGTGTGGGGCGGTATCGCCTGTGGCGTGTTCGGCCAGGCGGCGCTGGGTGGCCTGGGGGGCGTAAGCCTGGTCAGCCAGTTGCTTGGCAGCTTGGCTGGTGTACTGGTAGCGCTGGCCGGTGGTTTTGTCGTGTATGGCCTGATCAAGGCGGTACACGGCCTGCGCCTGAGCCATGAACAGGAGTTCCAGGGCGCCGACCTGTCGCTGCACCGCATTGGCGCCACCAGCCAGGATTGATCCGGCGCAGGTGCGCGATGGCAAGCACGGACCTAGAATAAGCATCCCTCAACTGCGATTTCCGGGTTTGCCCCATGCTCCCTGAATGCCAGCTGTTCGGCACCCTTGGGTGCCATCTGTGTGAAGTGGCCGAGGCCATGTTGATGCCGTTCGTCGAGCATGGCTTGCTGGTCGAACTGGTCGATATTGCCGACGACGAGGCGCAGTTCGAGCGCTACAGCCTGACTATCCCGGTATTGCGCCGTTGTGACACCGGGGCCGAGCTGAACTGGCCCTTCGATGCCGAGCAGGTGGTGGCCTTCCTGCGCTGAGGCGCGCATTGACGACGGCGTGGCCCGCTCCGTATGCTGTATATAAATACAGTATCGAGGTGAAGCCATGCTCAATGTCGAGCAACTCAAGTACAGCATCAACCACATGGCCCCGGAGCGTGTGTGCGACGCCGTGCTGGAACTGCGCCTCGACGGCATCGTCACCGATGAGCAGACGCCGTTCGGCAAGGTCCATTTCAATACCTGTTTCGCCGAGATCGAGGCATTGTTCCAGCGCGCCGGCTTTCACCGGCCGCTGGACGTGGTTGGCTACCAGGGCCTTAGCTACGCCTTGTTCGACCCCGGTCGCTGGGATGCGGTGCAGGTGCTGCGCTGGCTCAAGGCGCGCTGCGAGCCGGCCGGCGAGGCTGGTTGCGCCGCGCAGGCTGGGGGATAATGCCCGGCTCCGATCAGCAGAGCCCGACGATGACCACGCCTTTCAACCCTGCCCACCTGCAAGCCAGCACGGTATGCCTGCCGCCCGGGCGCTGGGCGACAGTGCTCGATTGCCTGTGCGATCACTTCAAGGGCATCGACCGTGAGCAGTGGCTGGACCGTTTCGCCCGGGGGCGGGTGCTGGACGCACAAGGTCAGGCGATTGCCGCCGACCTTGCCTACCGCCAGGGCATGCGCCTGCATTACTTTCGTGAAGTACCCAACGAGAAGCCAATCCCGGTACAGGAGCAGATCCTGCACATGGACGAGCATCTGGTGGTGGCGGACAAGCCGCATTTCCTGCCCGTGACGCCCACTGGCGAGTATGTCGAGCAGACCCTGCTACGCCGTTTGATTCGCCGGCTGGACAACCCGCACCTGGTGCCCCTGCACCGCATCGACCGCCACACCGCAGGGCTGGTGTTGTTCTCGGCCAACCCGCAAACCCGCGGTGCCTATCAGCGGTTGTTCCCCGAGCGGCGCATCGACAAGCACTACCAGGCCATCGCCGCTGCGCTGCCGCAGCATGATTTCCCGTTGGTGCGTTGCAGCCGCCTGGTGCATGGCGAGCCGTTCTTCCGCATGCATGAAGTGCAGGGGGCCGATAACAGCGAAACCCATGCCTGTGTGCTGGAAAAGAACGGTGGGTTGTGGCGCTATGGCCTGTCGCCGGTGACGGGCAAGACCCATCAGTTGCGGGTGCACATGGCAGCGCTGGGGGCGGGGATCTGCAACGACCCGTTCTATCCGCAGCTGGTCGATGAACAGGATGACTATGAGCGGCCATTGAAGCTACTGGCCCAGAGCCTGCGCTTCGAGGATCCGTTGACAGGGCAGGAGCGGTATTTCGAGAGTCGGTTGACGCTCGACTGGTAAAAGCATCGCGGGGCAAGCCCGCTCCCACAAATCTGGCACTCTGCACAGGATTCGTGGGAGCGGGCTTGCCCCGCGATGGTTCTTTCAGGCTTTAGCGGTTGAAGCGCTCCACCAGCGAGTACTGCGTGCCAGCGGTGCTGGTCAGCTCTTCGCTGAGCAGCGCCGAGCGCTGGGCCTGGCCGGCGGTCTGGTCGGCCAGGTCGGCAATGGTGCTGATGTTGCGGCTGATCTCTTCGGCCACCGCGGTCTGCTCTTCGGTGGCGGCGGCGATCTGGGTGGCCATGTCGGTGATGTTGGCGACCGCTTCGCTGATGCCCACCAGCGCCTCGTCGGCTTGCATGACCCGCTCGACACCCTCCTGGGCCTGGCGGTGGCCGGTTTCCATGGTCTGCACCGCGTTGTTGGCGGTTTGCTGCAGCTTGGCGATCAGGCCGTGGATCTGCCCGGTGGACTCGGCGGTGCGCTGGGCCAGCTGGCGAACCTCGTCGGCAACCACGGCAAAACCGCGGCCCATCTCACCGGCACGGGCTGCTTCGATGGCGGCGTTGAGCGCCAGCAGGTTGGTCTGGTCGGCAATGCCCTTGATCACATCGACCACGCCACCGATCTCGTCGCTGTCCTTGGCCAGTTGCGTCACGGTCAGGCCAGTTTCGCCCACGGCAGCCGACAGGCGTTCGATGGCGTCACGGGTTTCGCCGGCAATGTTGCGGCCCTGGCTGGTCAGGCGGTTGGCTTCCTGGGTGGCATCGGCGGTGCGCTGAACGTGGTTGGCCACTTCCTGGGTAGTGGCGGCCATCTGGTTGACGGCGGCGGCCACCTGCTCGGTTTCCACGCGCTGGCGCTCCAGGCCCGACGAGCTCTGGTGGGCCAGGGTGTCGGACTGGCGGGCCTGGTCGCTGAGCTGTTCGGCGCTGTCCTGCAGGCGGGTCAGGCAGGTCTTCATCCGCGCGTCCTGGCTGAGCATGGCCATTTCCAGGCGCGCCTGGACGCCGCGGCTGTCGGTGTACATCTGCGCGATCAGCGGGTCGGACGTGCTCTGTTCGGCCAGGCGCAGCAGGCGCTTGAGGCCGCGCTGCTGCCAGCTCAGGCCGAGCAGGCCCAGCGGCACCGACAGGCCGGCGGCCAGGGCGAAGCCCCAGGAGTGGCCGAGCCAGTTGCCGATCAGGAAGCCGACCTGGCTGATCAGGATGAACGGCAGCCAGTCCTGCAGCACCGGCAGCCACTGGTCGCGGCGCGGGATCGCCGACTTGCCCTGGTTGATGCGCTGGTACAAGGCTTCGGCGCGGCGGATCTGCTCGGCGGTGGGTTTGACCCGCACCGATTCATAGCCCACCACCTGGTTTTTCTCGAACACAGGGGTGACGTAGGCGTTGACCCAATAGTGGTCGCCGGACTTGCAACGGTTCTTGACGATGCCCATCCATGGCAGGCCTTGCTTGAGGGTCTGCCACATATGGGCAAACACCGCAGGCGGTACGTCGGGGTGACGCACCAGGTTGTGCGCCGCGCCCATGAGTTCCTCGCGGGAGAAACCGCTGATCTCGACGAAGGCATCGTTGCAGTAGGTGATCACGCCTTTGGCATTGGTCGTGGAGATCAACCGCTGTTGGGCAGGGAAAGTCCGTTCTCTCTGGGTAATCGGCTGGTTGTTACGCATTGGCTGTTCAATCCGCAAGGCTTTCGACAGGTATCGGCAAGCCGCTGGTTTTATTGAATGAATATTTAACTGGCATTGATCTGGGGCAACGGATGAACATCGCAGTTGTGCTTTAAGCCCACGCGTTCGCGTACGTTGCCGTCAATATTGCAGCTTTATTTATGGTTTATGACGATCAGGTCGGATCATGACCGATTGCTCAGCCAAGTGCCAGCATCGGATAACTGAAGCCCGCGAAGTGCGCCAGGTTGACGCAGGCATGGCAGGCTACCGCAGCCACCAGCCCGCCATGGCGGTACGCCAGGCCGTAACCCACCCCTGCCAGGGTCGCCAGGTAGAACCACTGCCAGCCGCCCCCCAGGTGCGCCAGGCCGAACAGCAGCGCCGCAACCAGCAACGCCAGGCCGTCATGCCTGAACAGACGTTGCAGGCCGCCCTGGATGTAACCGCGAAACAGCAGTTCTTCGGTCAGGCTGACCAGCAGCAGGTTGTTCAACAGCCACAGCCAGGCCTGGTCCGGCCATTTCGGGGCCCAGGCCACCAGCCCCAGGGCCCAGGCGCCGCCCAGG
The DNA here is from genome assembly GCF_032621715.1 of Pseudomonas sp. zfem004. Taxonomy (NCBI): domain Bacteria; kingdom Pseudomonadati; phylum Pseudomonadota; class Gammaproteobacteria; order Pseudomonadales; family Pseudomonadaceae; genus Pseudomonas; species Pseudomonas sp. zfem004. Next base: position 51,161 of record NZ_JAVYJF010000009.1, read on the forward strand.
CAGGCGAGCAGGGTCAGTGGCAGTATGGCGAGCAGGCTCAGCGCCAGCCCGCGCCCGCGCAGCACCACCAGCCACGGACAGGCCAGCAGCAACCACAGGCCGATCAGCGGCTTGTCCAGGTTCAGGTACATCGAGAACGGCACCGCGCCTTGGCTGAAGACGGCCTTGTCGATGACCTTGGCGCCATTGAAGCCCGGCAGCCAATGCAGGGCCAGTGCCGCCGCCATGCCGATGAACAGCAGGTGGCCGAGGGTCTGTTGCCAGCGCACCCTGCGCCCTACCAGCAGGGCGATGCACAGCAGGGCGAGCAGGCTGGGCAGGGCAGCCAGGCCGAGGCTGCCGTGGGCCAGTGCGAAGCAGTAGCCGAGGGCCAGCAGGCCCAGCGCGATCCAGTGGGGCAACGACATGCAAAATCCTTGTGGTAGCGAGTCCGGAACTGCTTCGACTGCGCTCGCGCCCTACAGGACACCTGATCAGGAGCCAATAAATGGCCCCTGGCCATGATCACCCCGCAATCAGTTGCCGCAGCACATAGTGCAGGATGCCCCCCGATTTGAAGTACTCCACCTCATTGAGCGTGTCGATCCGGCACAGCACCTCGATCTGCTGCTGTTGCCCATCCTCACGGGTAATACGCACTGGCAGGCTCATCCCCGGGCGGATCTGCGCGTTACTCAGCCCTAGCACATCGATGCGCTCCTTGCCGGTCAGCCCCAGGCGCTTACGGTCGTCACCGGCCTTGAACTGCAGCGGCAACACGCCCATGCCCACCAGGTTGGAGCGGTGGATGCGCTCGAAGCTTTCCGCCAGCACGGCCTTCACCCCCAGCAGGTTGGTGCCCTTGGCCGCCCAGTCGCGGCTGGAGCCGGTGCCGTATTCCTGACCGGCGATCACCACCAGCGGCGTACCTTCCTGCTGGTAGCGCATGGCGGCGTCATAGATCGACAGCTTTTCGCCACTCGGCACATGCAGGGTATTGCCGCCTTCCTCTCCACCGAGCATTTCGTTGCGGATGCGGATATTGGCGAAGGTGCCGCGCATCATCACTTCGTGGTTGCCGCGGCGCGAGCCATAGGAGTTAAAGTCGCGCGGCTCCACACCCTTGTCGCGCAGGTAGCGCCCGGCGGGGCTTTCGGCCTTGATGTTGCCGGCCGGAGAAATATGGTCGGTGGTCACCGAGTCGCCAAGCAGGGCGAGGATGCGCGCCCCTTGCACATCGGTAATCTGCGGCAGCGGGCCGCCAATGTCGTCGAAGAACGGCGGGTGCTGGATGTAGGTGGAATCGTCCTGCCAGACATAGGTGGCCGCCTGGGGTACCTCGATGGCCTGCCACTGGGCGTCACCGGCGAACACTTCGGCGTACTCCTTGTGGAACATGCGCGTGTCGACGTTGCTGACCGCTTCGGCAATCTCCTGCTGGCTGGGCCAGATATCGCGCAGATAGACCGGTTGGCCATCCTTGCCGGTGCCCAGGGCATCCTGGCTCAGGTCCAGGCGCACGCTGCCGGCCAGGGCGTAGGCCACCACCAGCGGTGGCGAGGCCAGCCAGTTGGTTTTCACCAGCGGATGCACCCGGCCCTCGAAGTTGCGGTTGCCCGACAGCACCGAGGCGACCGTCAGGTCGGCGCTGCCGATGGCCTGTTCGATGGCCTCGTCGAGGGGCCCGGAGTTGCCGATGCAGGTGGTGCAGCCATAGCCCACCAGGTCGAAGCCCAGCTGGTCCAGGTAAGGGGTCAGGCCGGCGGCCTTGTAGTAGTCGGTGACCACCTTGGAGCCGGGGGCCAGCGAACTCTTGACCCAGGGCTTGCGCTGCAGGCCCTTTTCCACGGCTTTTTTTGCCACCAGCCCGGCAGCCATCATCACGCTCGGGTTGGAGGTGTTGGTGCACGAGGTGATGGCGGCGATCACCACCGCGCCGTCACGCAGGGTGTGGGTCTGGCCGGCATGCTTGTAATCGATTTCGCCTGCCTGGTCGGCATTGCCCACGGCCACGCCGCCACCGCCTTCGCTTTCCAGGCGACCGACGTCCTTGGCCAGTGGCTTGGGTTGCAGTTCGATGAAGTGGTCGAAGGCCTGGCGAACCTGATTCAGGGCGACCCGGTCCTGCGGGCGCTTGGGGCCGGCCAGGCTGGCTTCGACCTCGTGCATGTCCAGCGCCAGGCTGTCGCTGAACAGCGGTTCCTGGCCGGGCAGGCGCCACAGGCCCTGGGCCTTGCAATAGGCCTCGACCAGTTGCACCGCCTGCTCCGGGCGGCCCGACAGGCGCAGGTAGTCGAGGGTCACCTGGTCGACCGGGAAGAAGCCGCAGGTGGCGCCGTATTCCGGGGCCATGTTGGCGATCGTGGCGCGGTCGGCCAGTGGCAGGTCGGCCAGGCCGTCGCCGTAAAACTCGACGAATTTGCCCACCACACCTTTCTTGCGCAGCATCTGCGTCACGGTCAGCACCAGGTCGGTGGCGGTGATGCCCTCGCGCAGCTTGCCGGTGAGCTTGAAGCCGATCACCTCGGGGATCAGCATCGACACCGGCTGGCCGAGCATCGCCGCCTCGGCTTCGATGCCGCCCACGCCCCAGCCGAGCACGCCCAGGCCGTTGATCATGGTGGTGTGCGAGTCGGTGCCGACCAGGGTGTCGGGGAAGGCGTAGGTGCGCCCGTCCTCGTCGCGGGTCCAGACCGTGCGCCCGAGGTATTCCAGGTTGACCTGGTGGCAGATACCGGTGCCCGGCGGCACCACGCGGAAATTGTCGAAGGCGTTCTGGCCCCAGCGCAGGAACGCGTAGCGCTCGCCATTGCGCTGCATCTCGATGTCGACGTTCTGGGCGAAAGCGGCGGGGCTGGCGTATCGGTCGACCATCACCGAGTGGTCGATCACCAGGTCCACCGGCGACAGCGGATTGATGCGCTGCGGGTCGCCACCGGCCTTGTGCATGGCCGCGCGCATGGCCGCCAGGTCGACCACGGCTGGCACACCGGTGAAGTCCTGCATCAGTACCCGCGCCGGGCGGTACTGGATCTCGCGGTCCGAGCGGCGATCCTTGAGCCACTCGGCCAAGGCGTGCAGATCGTCGCCGGTGACGGTCTTGCCGTCCTCCCAGCGCAGCAGGTTTTCCAGCAGCACTTTCAGCGACATCGGCAGATGTTGCAGGTCGCCCAGCTGGCGGGCGGCTTCGGCGAGGCTGAAATAGTGGTAGGTGTGGTCGGCCACCTTCAGCGACTTGAGGGTTTTCAGGCTATCGAGCGAGGGCATTGACAACTCCTTGTGCTCCGGTGCCCGGCGACTGCCAAAGGATCGCCAGTGTCACCGCTGTGAATCGGTCCGCACGGCACGGACCTGGCTGAACAGTCAGGTTAGCCCCGTTTGCCGGGCCCGACCCTTTTCTGGACCGGTGGGGCGTGTCGCGGGTTCCGATCTTCCTTTATCATTCGCCGCCCGGGCGCACCTTGTGTTGCGCCGGGTCAAGGCTGGCGCCGCCTGCGCCAGTGATGTGGAGTTAGAGATGAATACCCTGTTCATGCATTGCCGGCCCGGCTTCGAGGGCGAGGTCTGCGCCGAAATCAGCGAACACGCCGCCCACCTGGGCGTGGCCGGCTATGCCAAAGGCAAGCCAAACAGTGCCTGCGCCGAATTCGTCTGCAGCGAGCCCGACGGTGCCGCGCGGCTGATGCGTGAAATGCGTTTCGACCAGCTGATCTTCCCGCGCCAGTGGGCGCGCGGCAGCTACATCGAGTTGCCCGAGAGCGACCGCATCAGCGTGCTGCTCGAGCACCTGACCGAGCTGCCGGTGTTCGGCAGCCTGTGGCTGGAGGTGCTCGACACCAACGACGGCAAGGAGCTGTCGACCTTCTGCCGCAAGTTCGAAGTGCCGTTGCGCAAGGCCCTGGAGAAGGCCGGGCGGCTGGTCGACGACGCGCAGCGTCCGCGCCTGCTGTTGACCTTCATCAGTGGCCGGCGGGTATTCCTGGGCCAGGCCGAAGCGGGTAACCAGGCGCTGTGGCCAATGGGCATCCCTCGCCTTAAGTTCCCACGGGAAGCGCCCAGCCGTTCGACCCTCAAGCTGGAAGAAGCCTGGCACCAGTTCATCCCGCGCGAGCAGTGGGACCAGCGCCTGAACGACGACATGACCGGTGTCGATCTGGGGGCTGCGCCCGGTGGCTGGACCTACCAGCTGGTCAAGCGCGGCATGCTGGTCACCGCCATCGACAACGGGCCGATGGCCGAGAGCCTGATGGACACCGGGCTGGTCACGCACCTGATGGCCGACGGCTTTACCTGGAAGCCGAAACAGACCGTTGACTGGATGGTCTGCGACATCGTCGAGAAGCCGGCACGCACCGCGTCGCTGATCGAGACCTGGCTGGGCGAGGGGCTGTGCCGCGAGGCGGTGGTCAACCTCAAGCTGCCGATGAAGCAGCGTCACGCCGAGGTACGCAAGTTGCTCGACCGCATCGAGGAAGGCTTCAAGGCGCGCAAGGTCAAGGTGTCGATCGCCTGCAAGCAGCTGTACCACGACCGCGAGGAAGTGACCTGCCACCTGCGCCGGCTGGATCTGAAACCGCGTTAAGCGGGTTTGCCCGGCCATTGTAGGAGCGGCCTTGTGTCGCGAAAGGGCTGCAGAGCAGCCCCGGCGATTTTTGCGTTCACGCTGAAATCCTGGAGCCGCGCTGCGGCCCGTTCGCGGCGCAAGGCCGCTCCTACAGGCCGCTGTGACTTGCCAGCCCCTTGGAGCACCTCGCCGGATGCGCCACAATGACGATCATTTCGCGGAGCCTTTCATGACCGATTTCACCCCCGACGCCATCCTCGACGCCACCGGCCTGAACTGCCCGGAGCCGGTGATGATGTTGCACCAGCATGTGCGCAACCTGGCCGCCGGCGGCCTGCTCAAGGTGATCGCCACCGACCCCTCGACCCGCCGCGACATCCCCAAGTTCTGCAACTTCCTCGGCCACGAACTGGTCGGCCAGCAGGAAGAGGCCGGCACCTTCCTGTACTGGATCCGCAAGAAGGCCGACTGAGGCCGGCGCGATCAGGCTACACTGCGCTCCCCTGACAGGAGAGCGCCATGCTGATAGTTGCCGACGAAAACATCCCGCTGCTCGATGCCTTCTTTGCCGGTTTCGGCGAGATCCGCCGCTACCCCGGCCGGGCCATCGATGCCGCCTGCGTGAAGGACGCCGACGTGCTGCTGGTGCGCTCGGTGACCCGCGTCGACCGGCAACTGCTTGAAGGCAGCAAGGTGCGCTTCGTGGGCACCTGCACCATCGGTACCGATCACCTCGCCCTCGACTACTTCGCCCAAGCCGGCATCCACTGGAGCAGCGCCCCGGGTTGCAACGCCCGTGGCGTGGTCGATTATGTGCTGGGCAGCTTGCTGACCCTGGCCGAACTCGAGGGTGTCGAGCTGGGCAAGCGGGTCTATGGCGTGGTTGGTGCCGGCGAAGTCGGCGGGCGCCTGGTGCGTGTACTGCATGGCCTGGGCTGGAAGGTGCTGGTGTGCGACCCGCTGCGCCAGGCCCGCGAGGGGGGCGATTTCGTCGACCTTGCGACCATCGTCGAGCAGTGCGACGTGATCAGCCTGCACACGCCGCTGCAGCGTGGTGGTGAACACTCGACCTGGCACCTGCTCGATGAAGCGCACCTGGCGCGCCTGCGCCCCGGCGCCTGGCTGATCAATGCCAGCCGTGGCCCGGTGGTGGACAATGCTGCGCTGCGCGAGCTGCTGCTGGATCGCGAAGACCTGCACGCAGTGCTCGACGTGTGGGAAGGCGAGCCGCAGGTGGACCTGCAACTGGCCGACCTGTGCACCCTGGCCACCCCGCATATCGCCGGCTACAGCCTGGACGGCAAGCAGCGCGGTACGGCGCAGATCTACCAGGCATTCTGTCGCGCGCAGGGTGAGCCCGAGCAGGTACGACTGGCGGACCTGCTGCCGGCACCTGCGCTGGCGCAGATCGAGCTGGATGCCGGCGCCGAGCCGGCCTGGGCGCTGGCCACCCTGTGCCGGGCGGTGTACGACCCGCGCCGTGACGATGCCGATTTCCGTCGCAGCCTGAGCGACGACCCTGCCGAGCAGCGTGCGGCCTTCGACCTGCTGCGCAAGCAGTATCCGGTGCGGCGCGAGATCGAAGGGTTGGCGGTGCGCCTGCGGGGCGAGGCACCGCAGTTGGCGCAGGTGGTGAGTGCGTTGGGCGCGGTGCTGGTTTGACAGCCTGACCGGCAAATAAAAACCCGGCGCGTGCGCCGGGTTCGAAGGAATTCTTGTTTTATTCTTTGCCGACTTTCTTGACCCGGCTTTCTTCCAGGTCCTTGCAGGCTTTCTGGATCATCTGCTCGGTGATCGGCACTTCGCGGCCCTGGCCATCGATGATCGAACCGCAGGCCTGAGGTTGCGGATGCTTCGGGGTCTTGGGCGTCTCATTACCGTGCTGCAAGCTCATGTCCTGTCTCCTCTTCAGGTTCAAGCTCAAACGTACCGCGTTGCCATGACTGGCCTGTGACAGCTGGCGAGGCATGACAGAGCCAGTCCAACAGAAAGCGTGGCAAAGCTCCAGCGGCACCTTAGAACGAAAGGTGATAGGCAGGGCATAAGGCCTTTTTGCCCACGCCGTCCGTTATGTCTGATGCGAGGCCTTCAGAGGTGGATCAGTTCCTGCGAGGTGGACGAGTGGTAGGCTTGGCCCATCTTCCTGCCGAACATGCTCGCCATGCCTGAACCGATTTCTTCCCGCCAGCGTCGTGCCCTGCACCTGGGCTGGCAGTTCCTGCGCCCTTACCGCCGCCAGGCCCTGCTGGCCTTGCTGGCGCTGGTGGTCACCGCCGGCATCACCCTGTCCATGGGCCAGGGCATTCGCTTGCTGGTGGACCAGGGCTTCATGACCGGCTCCATGCACCAGCTCAACCAGACCATCGGCCTGTTCCTGCTGTTGGTGCTGGCCCTGGCCGTGGGGACTTTCGCCCGCTTCTATCTGGTGTCATGGATCGGTGAACGCTGCGTCGCCGACATCCGTCGGGCGGTGTTCGATCATCTGCTGGGGCTGCACCCGGGGTTCTTCGAGGACAACCGCAGCTCGGAGATCCAGTCGCGGCTGACCGCCGATACCACCTTGCTGCAGTCGGTGATCGGCTCGTCCTTGTCGATGTTCCTGCGCAATGCCCTGATGGTGGTGGGCGGGGTGATTCTGCTGTTCGTCACCAACCCCAAGCTCACCAGCATCGTGGTGTTGGCCTTGCCGCTGGTGCTGGCGCCGATCCTGTTGTTCGGCCGGCGGGTGCGCAGCCTGTCGCGGCAAAGCCAGGACCGGGTCGCCGATGTCGGCAGCTATGTCGCCGAGAGCCTCGGGCAGATCAAGACCGTGCAGGCCTACAACCACGAAGCCCGTGACCGCATGCTGTTCGCCGAGACCGTGGAAGCGGCGTTCGGCGTGGCGCGACGGCGCATCGCCCAGCGTGCCTGGCTGATCACCCTGGTGATCGTGCTGGTGCTGGGGGCGGTGGGGGTGATGCTCTGGGTGGGGGGCATGGATGTGATCGCCGGGCGCATCTCCGGCGGGGAACTGGCGGCCTTCGTGTTCTACAGCCTGATCGTCGGCAGTGCCTTCGGCACCTTGAGCGAGGTGATCGGCGAACTGCAGCGGGCAGCGGGTGCCGCCGAGCGTATTGCCGAGCTGCTGGCGGCGCAGAGTGCGATCCTGGCGCCGCGCCAGGCCGTCAGCCTGGCCGGTGGGCGCGCCAGTGGCGCCATCGAGCTGCGCGAAGTGCGCTTCGCCTACCCGTCGCGCCCGGCGGTGGCCGCCATCGACGGCCTGAGCCTGCAGGTGCAGCCCGGCCAGACGGTCGCGTTGGTCGGGCCGTCGGGTGCCGGCAAGTCGACCCTGTTCGACCTGTTGCTGCGCTTCTACGACCCCCAGGGCGGCAGCATCCTGCTCGATGGCCAGCCGATCACCGGCCTGGAGGTGGCCGAGCTGCGCCGCCAGTTCGCCCTGGTGGCCCAGCAACCGGCGTTGTTCCGCGGCACGGTCGAGGCCAACATCCGTTATGGCCGCCCCGAGGCCAGCCAGGCCGAGGTCGAGGCGGCGGCGCGCAGCGCCCATGCCGACGAATTCATCGCCCAGTTGCCGCAGGGTTACCAGACCCGGCTGGGGGAGGGTGGCATTGGGTTGTCCGGCGGCCAGCGCCAGCGCCTGGCGATTGCCCGGGCGCTGCTGGTGGATGCGCCGATCCTGCTGCTGGACGAGGCCACCAGTGCCCTCGATGCCCAGAGCGAGCACTTGATTCAGCAAGCGTTGCCGCAGCTGATGGCCGGGCGCACCACGCTGGTGATCGCCCACCGCCTGGCCACGGTGCAGCATGCCGACCGCATCGCGGTGATCGACCAGGGGCGTCTGGTGGCGGTAGGCACGCACCGCCAGCTGGTGGAAGAAAGCCCGCTGTATGCGCGCCTGGCGGCGCTGCAGTTCAACAATGGCTGAGGCTGTCGCGAGTTTGTAACAATTCTGTAGCAATTGCCTGAGAGTATCTGGCTCAGCTGTTGCGTATGTGCTCGACCTGGCTGCTATCGATCGATGGCAGCTTTTTTTTGGCCTGCGAACGAGGACAAGGATGTCTTTAGTCGGCGGCGCTGTCGTGTCCGCTTCCTTACCTCCTTGTTCCGAGATCCACGATGTTGCGTAAATCCCTCAGAGTGCAAATTCTCACCCTGCTCGGCGGCAGCCTGGCGGCGATGTTGCTGATCGCCCTGGTGTGCTTCCAGTTCCTGTCGTCTAGCGTGCGTGGCTATGCCCAGCTGGTGGATGGGCCCTTGCAGGCCTCGCAGTTGATCGATGAAGCCAACCTGCAGTTCAAGATCCAGGTGCAGGAGTGGAAGAACGTGCTGCTGCGCGGCCGCCAGCCGGCCGAGCTGGACAAGTACTGGCAGCAGTTCCAGGCCCGTGAGCAGCAGGTTCAGGCTCTGCTCGGCCAACTGATCGACAGCAGCGATCCGGCGCTCAAGGCGCGCCTGGAACAGCTCAAGGCCAGCCACCGGCAGTTGGGTGTGGCTTATGAGCAGGGTCGCCAGGCCTTCCTCGCCGCCGGCGGTGATCCGGTGGCCGGCGATGTGGCGGTCAAGGGCGTGGATCGCGCCACCAGCGACCAGATGAGCGCGCTGGTCGAGCAGTTGCGCAGTGACGCCCGTGGCCGTGCGGCCGAAATCAATGCCGACGCCGAGCGCACCGTATGGCTCGGCGTGCTGGTGATGTTGGCGTCGGCCGTGCTGGTCGGGCTGCTGAGCCTGTGGCTGATCAACCGCAGCCTGGTCGAGCCGATTCGCCAGTTGATCGACTATGTCGCCCAGCTCAGCCAGGGCCGCTTCGGTGCGCGGGTCGACAGCCGTCGCGAGGACGAGCTGGGGCGACTGGCGCGTGCCGCCAACACCCTGCGCGACTTCCTTGCCGACACCGTCGGCCGCCTCAAGGACAATGCCGAAGAGCTGGAGAGCGCCAGCGGCCAGCTGCGCAACATCGCCGGCGACATGGCCAGCGGCACCCATGACCAGTTCCAGCGCACCGACCAGGTCGCCACCGCCATGCACGAGATGTCCGCCACCGCCCAGGAAGTCGCGCGCCATGCCGCCGAGGCGGCCCGCGCGGCGGACGACGCCGACCACAGCGCCCAGGCCGGTGAGCAGGTGATGCAGCAGACCATCGATATCATCGGCCTGGTCAACCGCGAGATCGCCGGCACGGCTGCGGTGATTCGCCATCTGGAGAACGACAGCACGCGCATCGGCAAGGTGCTCGAGGTGATCCGCGGCATTGCCGAGCAGACCAACCTGTTGGCGCTTAACGCGGCCATCGAGGCGGCGCGTGCCGGCGAGGCCGGGCGTGGCTTTGCGGTAGTGGCGGACGAGGTGCGCAGCCTGGCCCAGCGCACGGCGGCGTCGATCGCCGAAATCCACCAGATCATCGAAGCGGTGCAGTCGGGCGCGGTAGAGGCGGTCAAGGCCATCGAGAGTGGCCAGCAGCGCAGTGAAGAGGGCGCCGAACAGGTGCAGCAGGCCGGGCAGATGCTGCAGCGCATCACCCTGGCGGTGGAGGCGATCCGCGACATGAACCGGCAGATCGCCACGGCGGCCGAGGAGCAGACCAGCGTTGCCGAAGATATCTCGCGCAACCTGATCGAGATCACCCGTATCGCCACGGCCAACCAACAGGCGGTGCAGCATACCGAGCAGGCCGGGCAACGATTGCACGGGTTGTCGGGGCAGTTGGGCGAGGTCACCTCGCGCCTGACCGCCTGAGGGTGCCATCGCGGGGGAAATCCGCCATCCGGGCGCGATCTTCCCCCTGTCCGTGGCGGTTTGTCGCCATGCGGCCTGATGCCGCCCCCCATGAAATCTGGCTTACAACCGGTTGGCACGCTCTTCGCTATCGAGGCCGCGCTTACATCACAACCGGATAGATCCAATGAAGAAAATCCTGCTGACGCTCCTGTGCCTGGGCGTCATCGGTTGCTCCAAGCCTGCGGAGCCACAAAAGACCGTCGATGTGCTGCTGATCGGCGGCGGCATCATGAGTGCGAGCCTGGGGACCTACCTCACCGAGCTTGAGCCGGGCTGGAAGGTCGACGTCTACGAGCGCATGGAGCAGGTCGCCGAAGAAAGCTCCAACGCCTGGAACAACGCCGGTACCGGTCACTCTGCCTTTTGCGAGCTGAACTACACCAGCGAAGGCAAGGACGGCAGCATCGACATCAGCAAGGCGGTCAACGTCAACGAGCAGTTCGAGGTGTCCAAGCAGTTCTGGGCCTACCAGGTCGAACAGGGCGTGCTGAGCAACCCGCCTTCGTTCATCACCAATGTGCCGCACATGAGCTTCGTCTGGGGTGAGGAGAACATCGCTTTCCTGCACAAGCGCGTGGCGGCGCTGCAGCACAGCTCGCTGTTCCGCGGCATGCAGATCTCCGAAGACCGCGAGCAGATCCGCCAGTGGGCGCCGCTGGTGATGGAAGGGCGTGACCCGGGGCAGAAAGTCGCGGCCACGCGCATGGCCATCGGTACCGATGTGAACTTCGGCGAGATCACCCGCCAGCTGTTCGCATCGATGACCCGCAACCCCAATGTCCAACTGCACCTGGGCCATGAGGTGCGCGACATCGTGCGCAATGAAGACGGCAGCTGGAACGTGGTGGTGGCCGACCTGGCCAACGGCGGCGCGCAGACCAGCGTCAAGGCCAAGTTCGTGTTCATCGGCGCCGGGGGCGGTGCACTCAAGCTGCTGCAGAAATCCGGCATCCCGGAAGCCGACGGCTATGCCGGTTTCCCGGTGGGTGGCCAGTTCCTGATGACCGACAACCCCGACACGGTCGCCCGGCACCAGGCCAAGCTGTACGGCAAGGCGTCGGTCGGTGCGCCACCGATGTCGGTGCCGCACCTCGACACCCGGATGATCGATGGCAAGCAGGTGCTGCTGTTCGGTCCGTTCGCGACCTTCTCCACCAAGTACCTGAAGCACGGCTCGCTGCTGGACATGTTCGCCTCGCTGACTAGCCACAACGTCAGCCCCATGCTGCATGCCGGTATCGACAACATCGACCTGAGCACCTACCTGATGGGCCAGCTGATGTTGAGCTTCGATGACCGCATGGCGGCCCTGCGCGAGTATTTCCCCAACGCCAGGAACGAGGACTGGAAGCTGCTGCAGGCCGGCCAGCGGGTGCAGGTGATCAAGAAGGACCCTGTGCACGGCGGTATCCTGCAGTTCGGCACCGAGGTGGTGGCCGCCGAGGACGGCAGCATCGCCGCGCTGCTGGGCGCGTCGCCCGGCGCCTCGACCGCCGCGCCGATCATGCTGACGGTGCTGGAGAAGACCTTCAAGGACCGCATCAAGAGCCCTGAATGGCAGGCCAAGCTGAAAGCGATCGTGCCGACCTACGGCCAGAAGCTGAACAACGACCTGGCGCTGACCAACAAGACCCGCGAATGGAGCAGTGCACGGCTGCAACTGCTGCATGTGCCGGTGATGCCGGATACGGCGGTGTCGGCTAGGTAATCGCCAATCGCGGGGCAAGCCCGCTCCCACGGTGGGAGCGGGCTTGCCCCGCGATGCGATTCGGGCACAAAAAAGCCCGCACTTGGCGGGCTTTTCGGGGATTTGGTCGGAGAGACAGGATTCGAACCTGCGGCCTTCTCGTCCCGAACGAGACGCGCTACCTGGCTGCGCTACACTCCGATGGCCAAAATGCTACTGCATCGTTTTTTTCAACGCAACCCCTTGTTGCAAAAAGGAGTTGCGTCGAAATGCAGGGGCTGGATCAGAGCTCTTTGACCGTGCGGATCTGGTCTTTGTTGATGCGCGTGCGCTTGCCGTCGAGCTGTTCGAATTCGTAGAAGCCGGAGTCTTCGTCATAGCTCGGGGTATCCACCGCCTGGATCTCGCGGCCATCGTTCAGGGTAATGACGGCTGGCGAGGCGCAGCCGGCGAGGGCGCCCAGGCCCAGGGCAAGCAGGAAAGCGGGAAGGGTCCGTTGGATCATCGTGTTTCTCCTGGTTCGAGTGTGCTTGATGACGTTATGACGCAGGGCGCCTACGCAAGTTCCTTGTCCAGTGCAGCATAGCGCTCAGGCCAGGGCATTGACCGGGAGCAACGGCGGGGCAGCGCTCGGCCGGCCTGTGATATAACAGCGCACATCCCAGTTTCCCTGCGACGGACCCCCATGAAAGCCAAGGCAGATACCCCCTTCGTGCCGTTGAACATCGCTGTACTGACGGTCAGCGACACCCGTACCTTCGATACCGACACCTCCGGCCAGCTGTTCGTCGATCGCCTCACGGCGGCCGGGCATCAGCTCGCCGCCCGGGTGCTGCTCAAGGATGACCTGTACAAGATCCGCGCCCAGGTCGCGACCTGGATCGCCGATGAGCAGGTGCAGGTGGTGTTGATCACCGGCGGTACCGGTTTCACCGGCCGTGACAGCACCCCTGAAGCCGTGGCCTGCCTGCTGGACAAGCAGGTCGAGGGTTTCGGCGAGCTGTTCCGGCAGATCTCGGTGGCCGATATCGGCACCTCGACCGTGCAGTCCCGGGCCTTGGCGGGCCTGGCCAATGGCACCCTGGTGTGCTGCCTGCCGGGTTCGACCAATGCCGTGCGCACCGGCTGGGATGGCATCCTCGCCGAGCAGCTCGACGCCCGCCATCGCCCCTGCAACTTCGTCCCTCACCTGAAACAGGCAGCGGCCTGTGACAGCCGTGGTTGAGGCTGCGCCCGTCCGGCCGTTGATGCCGGTGGAAGAAGCCCTCGAACGCCTGCTGGCGCTGGCCGAGGCCGCGCCGATCGGTGACACCGAAGAAGTGGCGCTGGCCGAGGCCGAAGGCCGCGTGCTGGCGCGTGAGCTGGTAGCCCAGCTCGACCTGCCGCCCTGGCCCAACAGTGCCATGGATGGCTATGCGCTGCGCCTGGCCGATTGGCAGGGTGAGGCGCTGCCAGTGAGCCAGCGCATTTTCGCTGGCCACGCACCGCAGCCCCTGCAGCCAGGCACCTGTGCGCGGATCTTCACCGGTGCGCCATTGCCTGAAGGGGCCGATTGCGTCGAGATGCAGGAAAACGCCGAAGTGCTGGAGGATGGCCGGGTGCGCTTCCTCGAACCGCTGGCCATCGACCAGAACGTGCGCCCCAAAGGCCAGGAGACCCGTGTCGGCGAGCCGGTGATGAGCGCCGGCACACGTCTGGGGCCGATCCAGTTGGGCCTGGCGGCGACCCTGGGTTTTGCTCGCCTCGACGTGGTGCGCCGGCCCAGGGTGGCGGTGCTGTCCACCGGCGACGAACTGGTCGAGCCCGGCTTGCCGCTGGGCCCGGGGCAGATCTACAACAGCAATCGGCGCTTGCTGGTCAGCTGGTTGCAGCGCCTGGGTTGTGAAGTGGTGGATGCCGGCATTCTGGCTGACGACCTTGAGCGCACCCGCCAATGCCTGGCCGGTCTGGGCAATGTCGACCTGATCCTGTCCACCGGCGGCGTGTCGGTGGGTGAGGCCGACTACCTTGGCCTGGCCCTGCGCGAAGCCGGTGAGCTGGTGTTGTGGAAGCTGGCGATCAAGCCGGGCAAGCCCCTGACCTTCGGTCACTACCAGGGCGTACCGGTGATCGGCCTGCCGGGCAATCCCGCTTCGACCCTGGTCACGTTCGGCCTGCTGGCCCGTCCGTACCTGCTGCGCCGTCAGGGCGTGGCCGATGTCGCACCGCTGCGCTTCAGCGTGCCAGCGGGTTTCGACTGGCCCAAGCCGGGCAATCGTCGGGAATACCTGAGGGCGCGCATCGAAGACGGCCAGGTACGCATCTACAAGAACCAGAGCTCCGGGGTGCTGCGCAGCGCTGCCTGGGCCGAAGGGGTGGTGGAGGTGCGTGAGGGCAGCACGCCGCGCCAAGGCGAGCTGGTGCCGTTCATTCCCTTCAGTGAGCTACTCGGCTAGCACTTCACCGCTGGGCGATGCGCCCGCAGGGGCCAGCTGGGTCAGGCGAATGTGCACGCTTTCCAGCTGTTGCGCCGCGACACTCCAGTCGTGGCGCTGGCGGGCGAACTGGCGGCCGGCTTCACCCAGTTGGGCCATGCGCCAGGGTTGGTTGAGCAGTTGGGTGATCAACAAGGCCAACTGGCCGCTGTCGTCGCTGCCCAGATAGTGCTCGCCATTGTTGGCCGCCAGCCCCGAAACGCCCTTGCCGGTGCTGATCACCGGCAGGCCCGCGGCCATCGCTTCGAGGATTTTCACCTTTGAGCCGCCGGCATAGCGCAGCGGTGCGAAGAACAGCGCCGAGCGCCGTTGCACTTCGCGCAGGTCGGGGCGGTAGCCGACCCACTCGATGCGCGGGTCGTTCCAATGCAGTTTCCAGCTGGCCGGCAGCGCATGCCCGGCAATGGCCAGGCGTACGGCCGGATTGCTCATCCACACCTGTGGCAGGATTTCTTCCAGGGCCCACTCGATGGCCTCGAGGTTCGCCCCGTACTCGAAGTTGCCGACGAATAGCAGGCGCTGACTGTGGGGGCACGGCCGGACAGCTTCGAAGTAGTCGCAATCGACACCATTGACCACCACGTTGACCGCTCGCCCGCTGATCTGCTCGATCAGTTCGGCATCGTGGTTACTGACCGCCACCACTTCGCTGGGTTGACGCAGCACGCGCTGCTCCCAGCGGCGATAGCGCCAGCGGTCGAAGGCATTGAAGGGGCGCAGCCACAGCGGCAGGCGGTCGTGGCAGGCGCCGCCCATCACCGATTCAAGGAAATGTTCGCTGAGCATGAAGGGCAGGCCACGGGCCTGCAGGGCCTTTTCGAAGGGCTGGAAACCGTAGCTGTGCTCGACCTGGATGACATCCCAGGGTTCGTCCAGCAACTGCTCGAAGCGATGCCGCAGGCACGGTGCCAGGCCATTGACGATCGCTCGCATGGGGTAGTCGATGATCGGTGAGGCCAGCAGGTTCAGTGGGCTGTGCAGCGGGCGCCGGGGCAGCACGATCAGGCGTTCGAGCAAGGGCTCCAGGGCCTCGCGCGCGGCATCGCCCAGCGGCACCTTGGACTGCACCAGCAAGGTGATCCGGTGACCACGCTGCGCCAGTTGGCGCAGCAGGTGATATTGCCGGGTCTTGCTGCCGCTGGTGGTTGGCCAGGGCAGGTAGGGCAGGGTCCAGAGTATGCGCATGAGCCGGATTCCTCGTTGCGTGGCCGGTTATCGGCCCTGGAAGCCAAGACGCGCCCGCTGGCAGTCAACCGATGGCGACTGCCGGGGCGCGTCCATAGATATCAGTAAAGCGTACGATGCCGTCCTCGCCCAGGTGCTCGCCGCTCTGCACTTCGAACATCACCAGGTTGAAGACGCCGGGTTTGGGCATGGCTTCACGGGAAGCCGACCACAATCGTGTGCCAGCACCGCCAGCGACGATAAAAGGGGTCAGAACGCACATAGTCATAGCCTCTACTCAGGGCGCTGTGTGGCAGCGCAGCGAACGGAAATCACGACCTGTCAGGCATCTGGCGGCAAAAAGTCAATAAAATGACTTTCGTTGTTTGTGTTGTCATTGATGGCCAAATATTTGTCGAATCATGCGCCCGTATGCTTGGGCTTTCAATGTCAATTGTGTGAAGTCAGCTTTAATCGCTTAACTCAGGGAGCAATCTCAGGTTGATGGTGGTCGAGATTGCGGTAGGGCTTTTCCATGGAGAACAACGATGAACGAGCGCAAGGCATTGCTGATCCTGCATGGCAAGCAGGCGACCAACGACGAGGTGCGCGAGGCCGTGGGCCAACTGCGTGAGCGCGGCTGGCAACTTGACGTGCGCCTCACCTGGGAGGCCGGCGACGCCCGGCGCCTGGTCGAGGAGGCGCAGGCTGCTGGCTATCCGCTGGTGGTGGCAGGGGGGGGTGATGGCACCTTGCGTGACGTGGCCGAGGCTGTGGCGCAGGGAGCCGCCGACACTCGGCCAAACCTGGCGTTGCTACCCCTTGGTACGGCCAATGACTTCGCCAGGGCCGCCGGCGTGCCGCTGGAGCCGGCGGCGGCACTTGCGCTGCTGGACGCGCCGGCGCAGTCGATTGATTTGGGTCAGGTGGGCGACCAGTTGTTCCTCAACATGGCGACCGGCGGCTTTGGCAGCCAGGTCACCGCCAATACCTCGGAGGACCTCAAGAAAGTGCTGGGGGCGGCGGCCTACCTGTTCACCGGCCTGTCGCGCTTCAGTGAGTTGCAGGCCGCCTCGGTCAGCTTGCACGGGCCGGGTTTCGAGTGGCAGGGCGAGCTGCTGGCGCTGGGCATCGGCAACGGGCGCCAGGCTGGTGGCGGGCATGTGCTCTGCCCGGACGCCAAGGCTGACGATGGCCTGCTGGACATCGGTATCCTGCCGGCGCCGCAGGAAATGGTGGGGGCTTTGCGTGGTCTGCTGGCGGGGGAGGAACTGTTCGTGCGGGCGCGGCTGCCATGGGTGGAGATCAAGTGTGCACAAGGCCTGGACATCAATCTCGACGGCGAGCCGCTGCAGGCCGACAGCCTGCGTTTCGAGGCCGTGCCCCGGGCACTGCGCCTGCATCTGCCGGCGGATTCGCCGTTGCTCAGTCGTCCAGGCTGATGATCTTTTCGCGCACGGCGAACAGCACCAGGCCTGCCACGTCGTAGATCTGCAGACGTTTCATGATTTGCGAACGGTGGGTTTCCACGGTCTTGATCGACAACCCCAGGCCATTGGCGATCTCGCGGGTAGATTTGCCGCGCACGATCAGGCGCAGGATCTCCAGCTGGCGAGCGGTCAGGTTGTGGCGCTCTTCGCTGGGTGGCTTGCCGCTCTGAGCGCGCAGCAGCGCCTGGTTGATCACGGTATGGGCGATGGCCGGGCTCAGATAACGCTCGTTGTTGCGCAGTGCGGCGAGGGCCTGTTCCAGCTCGGTGGCGCTGGTGTCCTTGAGCAGGTAGCCATGGGCGCCGCTTTCAAGGGCGCGCATGATCAGGTCGGGGTCGGTGTGCATGGACAGCATCAGTACCTTGCAATCGCAACCGTTTGCGCGTAGCTGCGCAAGCGCGTCCAGACCGCTGGTCGAGCGCATGGATATGTCCAGCAGGACAATGTCCGGCGCCAGTCGCTGGACCTGCTCCAGCAACTGGCCGCCATCCTCGACTTCGCCGACCACCAGGTAGTCGGGCAGGTCCGATACCAGGGCGCGCACACCGGCGCGAATCAGCGAATGGTCGTCTACCAGCAGCAATCTACACGTCATGATGGGGGGAGGTCCTGGCTCGTTCCTGGCTGCGTGGCGGCCACGGGAACAGGGCGTCGATCTGGCAGCCTTGGCCTGGCTGGCTGTTGACGGTCAGGCTGCCTTGCAGGGCGGTGGCCCGCTCCTGCATGCCAGCCATGCCGCGTTGGCCAGCCTCGGCCGGGTATTGGGCGGGCACGAAGCCGCAGCCATCGTCCTGAATCGACAGGGCAAGGCCTGGCGGTGTGCGTTGCAGGCGAATCAGCAGGTTGCGGGCGTTGGCATGGCGCAGCACGTTGGTGACCGCTTCCTGGGTGATGCGGAATGCCGCCATGGAGACCTCCTCGCTGATGCCGCCCAGGCGCTGGTGGCAGTCCAGGCTCCAGTGCAGGTCGCTGCTGTGCAAGGTGCTCTGCAGGTGCGCGCGCAGGCTGGCCTCAAGCCCCAGGCTAGCCAGTTGCCGCGGGTTGAGGAGGGCGGACAGGTCGCGAACGTTGCTCAAGGTATGGTCCAGGGTACTGCGCAGGGTCGTGCACTGGGCCTGCAACTGCTCGGGGATCCGGCGTTGCAGCCAGTCGAGCTGCAGCTTGGCAGCGGTCAACAACTGGCCGATATCGTCGTGCAGTTCTCGGCTCAGGTGCTGGCGCTCGCTCTCCTGCACTTTGAGCATGCGGTCGGCAAGCTCCGCCGGGCGCAAGCTGATCGAATGCGCGCCGTGGCGCAATTGCCAGGCAACGCCGAGCATCGCCAGTACCTGTACTAGCAGCAGGCTGCCGGGCAATGGTTGCGCTTGCCAGTAGAAAAGCAGGTTGGCTGCCAGTGAGGCCAGGCACAACAGCGCGGTTGCCCAACGCAGCAGGGCGATGCTAGAGCGGCAGCGCTGGAAAAACGTCAAGCCTGGGAACATAGGGAGGGATGCCAATAAATTATTGCTGTTGGAGGCGTTACACAGGTTTGGCCAGAGGTTTGGCGTCCCGTTTTCAAGTAAGCATCGGGCTCGAATGCAAATGCCCGGTATCGACGGAGCACGCGTTCGAATGCACGCATGTTAACACTTCGGTTTGCTTTGGTCGCGGGGGTGCAACTGCTTGAAAGCTCAGAATTCACTGGCTATTGCGAAGTATCCGTGCAATCCGCAGGCTGGCACAGTGCCGCAGCCGCTGTGCGAGGGCGAGGGGGTAAGTGCAACTAAGGTAAACCCTGACGTGCAGATTCTGGGCAACTTGTGCAACTTTGCAAGTTGGACGATGGTCTCGCTTAGTTGCAACGCAAGAGCAGCCTGTTAGTTGTCGGTCGTGGCGGTTTTAACATTACAGGTCGGCATGCGCCGACGTGCAGTTGGCGTCGCTGCCCAGGCCGGGCACGCACGGTTGCCCAAGTGCACTGGCCAGTTCGTTCAGCAGCAGATGTTGTTCTTCGCTGTCCAGGCCCAGGCGGCCGGTGAGCGGGTCGACCAGCTCCAATTGCCACGCCAGCAGGGTCAGGCACGCTGCCAGTGCCGGCAATGACTTGCCCTGCAGGTGTCGCTGCCGGCAGGCAGGGGCGAGCAGCTGTTGCAGGGTGCGGGTGTAGTGCGCCACTTCAAGCAGGCCAAGGGTGTCGGCGCGCAGTGCCAGCAGGTCAAGGCTTTCGTCAAGGCAGTGGCAGGCGTCGGGGTCGTTGCCGATCAATTCGAGGTGCTGCAGGCATTCCTGTGCCTTGCTCAGCAGGGTTTGCGCATCCAGCAGGAAGCCCTGCAGGACGCTGCTGGGCAGCGGTGCGTTATCCATCAGGTCACTCCAGCGTGCAGGGCTAGAGCAGGGGTGGGCCATACCTGGACGATCGCGAGCAAAAGCCTGACTCCATTCATGCATTGAGAATGGCGTCACATTAATGGCTAAAGGATATTGCGAACATCAGGTTGCACCCGATTGCGGGTAGGGGTTTCCCTGATGAAGATATGGGCGAATGCTTCGTTGCGGGGTTGTCTTGCAGTGGGGCGTGGCGGCAGTAAAGCATGATGGTAAAGTGATATCAATCGTTGTTCGCAGCTTTTTCCGCTTGGGGTCAAGCTACGCGGCAACCCGCCGATACAGGGCGAATGCAATCACTTTTCCCGACACAAGCCAGGGGGTTGTTCAAATGGCCGGCATTCTCGACACGGTAGACCAACGTACGCAACTGGTGGGTGAGAACCGCCTGGAAATTCTCATGTTCCGTCTGGCTGGCCGGCAACTGTTCGCCATCAACGTGTTCAAGGTGCAGGAAGTGCTGCAACTGCCCAAGTTGACGCTGATGCCGCAGCGCCATTCATTCGTCTGTGGCGTGGTCAACCTGCGTGGGCAGACGCTGCCGGTGATCGACCTGTCCCAGGCCATCGGCATGCGGCCACTGCAGCCGGGGCCGGGCAGCACCATCATCGTCACCGAGTACAACCGTTCGGTGCAGGCCTTCCTGGTGGGCGGGGTCGACCGCATCGTCAACATGAACTGGGAGGCGATCATGCCGCCGCCGACCAGCGCTGGCCGCCAGCACTACCTGACGGCGATCACCAAGGTCGAAGAGCAGTTGGTGGAAATCATCGACGTGGAAAAGGTGCTGGCCGAGATCGTGCCCTATAGCGCCAAAGTGTCCCGCGACAAACTCGAAGACCCGGTGCTGGCTCGTGCCCGTGGTCGTGAAGTGCTGCTGGTGGATGACTCCACCGTGGCCCTGGCGCAGTTGCGCGATACCTTGTCCCAGTTGGGCGTGAAGCTGCACGTGGCCAGTGATGGCCTTAAGGCGCTGCGCCTGCTCAAGGGTTGGGCCGATGCCGGGGAGGATGTCTGCGAGAAGCTGCTGATGATCTTCACCGATGCGGAAATGCCCGAGATGGACGGCTACCGACTGACCACCGAGATTCGCAACGATCCACGCCTGAGGAGCTTGTACGTGGTGCTGCACACCTCGCTGTCGGGCAGCTTCAACGAGTCGATGGTGAAGAAGGTCGGTTGCGACAACTTCCTCTCCAAGTTCCAGCCTGACCGCCTGGTGGATGTGGTGCGTCAGCGCCTGAGCCTGGATACCGCTTCGGCCTGATACCTGCTGCACCTGTGTCCGGTATAAGCTTGGGCTTTTACTGGCACAGGGTGAGGCAGGGATGATTCTGAGTGCGTTGTATCGCTATCCGGTGAAGTCGACGCAGGCGCAGAGCCTGCAGCGCTCGCCGGTCGATTACCTGGGCCTGGACGGTGATCGGCGCTGGCTGGTGGTGGAGGCCGAGAACGGTCGTTTCCTCACGCAGCGGGCGTGGCCCGCGCTCGGGCAGATCACTGCCGACTACGGCGCGAATGGCCAATTGCTGCTCACCGCGCCCGGACGGGCTGCATTGGATGTGCCAGTGCCACCTGCAGACGATGAGTTGCGTGGTGTCACCATCTGGCGTGACACCCTGCGCGTGCCCGATGCGGGGGATGCGGCAGCGGCGTGGCTCAGCGAGCTGTTGGGCAAGCCGGTGCGGCTGGTGCATTGCCCTGATCAGCGGGCGAGGTACCTGCCCAGCGGTTATGGCCTGAACAGCGACCGCGCCGCGTTCCCTGATGGTTTTCCGTTGTTACTGATCGGCCAGGCTTCCCTGGACGAGCTGAGCGCACGCGTCGGGCGCCCCATGGAGATGCTGCGTTTTCGCCCGAACCTGGTGGTCGAGGGCGCCGAGGCATTTGCCGAAGACCGCTGGAAGCGCATCCGTATTGGCGACATGACCTTTCGAGTGCTCAAGCCCAGCGTGCGTTGCATCCTCACCACACTCGACCCCGCCACGGGCGAGCGCAGCCCTGACCGTGAACCGCTGACCACGCTCAAGACGTTCCGTGAGAAAGAAGGGGATGTGCTGTTCGGCCAGAACATGGCGGTGGATGGCGCGGGGGAGCTGAAGGTGGGGATGAGCGTCGAGGTTCTCGAATAGTTTCATCGCGGGGCAAGCCCGCTCCCACGCCACAAGATACATGTGGTGGCGGGGGAGCGGGCTTGCCCCGCGACAGAGCTCCGATCACATATCGTCGAAATACCGCTCATGCCAATCCACCAGCGGTTGCGGCGAATTGAGCTTTTGCCCGTAGATCACCGAATACGACAGTACGTTCTGTACGTACTGGCGTGTCTCGTCGAACGGAATCGACTCGACCCACACGTCGAAGCTCAGGTGCTTGGCACCCTTGAGCCATTGCCGTACGCGGCCGGGGCCGGCGTTGTAGGCGGCCGAGGCCAGCACGCGGTTGCCGTTGAACTGGCTGTGGACCTGGCTCAGGTAGGCGGCGCCGAGCTGGATGTTCTTGTCCGGGTTGAGCACCTGGGCCGGGGAGGCCAGCGGGATGCTGAACTTGCGCGCGGTCTCCTTGGCGGTGGCGGGCATCAGTTGCATCAGGCCGCTGGCGCCAACGCTGGAACGAGCATCTTCCATGAATGCGCTTTCCTGGCGGGTGATGGCGAACACCCAGCTCGAGTGCAGGCCGCGCACCTTGGCTTCGCGTACCAGGGTGTCGCGGTGGGCCATGGGGAAGCGGATGTCCAGGTCGTCCCAGTACTGAGCCTGGCTGATGGTGCGAATGGCCGGGAAGTACCAGCGCATGTCATAGGCGAGGCGCGCCTGGGCGACCATTTCGTCACGGCTGAAGTGGCGGCTGACGTGGTACCACTCGCGCCGGCCTTCGACGATCTGGCCGCGGGCATGGAACTCCAGGGCACGGCGCACGCCGGGGGTATTGCGTACCTTGTTGATCACCTGCTGGCTGAGCAGCAATGGCTTGTTGTTCAACTGGTAGGCGGTCTGTGCCCGGTCGGCGGCGAGGAAGCCATAGAAGTCACGCTCGCGGGCCACGGTCTTGTACAGCAGCGGGATCTGCGGGTTGTTGGGTTGCGCCAGTTCCAGGCTGCGGGCTTGCCAGTACTTCCAGCGGTTGCTGCTGGCCAGGTCCTGCGGCAGGCGTTTGCTCAGCTCATAGGCATCTTCCCAGCGGCCCAGGCGCAGCAGCAGACGCATGCGCCACTCGCTGACGGTGTTGTCGCGCAGTTCGGGGTCGTAACGGGTCATGAGGTCCAGCGCGCGCGGGTCATAGCGACGTGCAAGCGTGAGGCCGATTTCGCGGGCGATGGCGACCTTTTCGTCGCGGGAGAAGTGCATGCGCTGGGCGTAGTCATCGAGCAGCGCCATGGCTTGCTCAGGATCCTGGCGTGCCAGGCGGCGCAGGCCGAGGCTGACCACGTCGGACATGGCTTCGTTGACCGGGGTGAAGCGCGAAGGCTGGTTGAGCAGTTCGGGCTTCTGCGCCACATCGATCAGCAGCTTGCCCTGGGGCGCCAGGGTGGTGAGAGTTTTCACCAGGTTGTTGGCCAGCCCATAGTTGCGCGCCTGAGCCGCCAGTTTGGCGCGCTGCCAGCGTTTGGCCTCGGTCAGTTGCCCTTCGGCCGCCCACATGGCGAACAGCGTGTCGCAGGCCTCCGGTTGCGATTTGCCGACGTTCCATAGCTTGTCTGCCGTAGCGAAGCCCTGGGCGCGCTGGCCGTGGCTCAGCTGGTACTGGCCGTTGAGGCAGTCCAGCTCGGTGAAGTTGAGCTTGGGGTCGTAGTATTTGACGAAGGTGTTCCATTCGCCGCGTTCGGCCAGCCAGCGCAACCAGCGCAGTTTCATCCAGTTGGCCTGGGGCAGGTCGCCGTGGGCTGCGAGGAAACCTTCGATTTCCTCGTTGCTGGCGCTTTTGAGCCGGGCAGTGAGCTCGTCATAGGTCAGGTAGGGCGTCAGCGGGTAGTCGCGCAGGGCTTGCGCGTAGCGCAGGTAGGGGCCCTTGTCGCCTTTGGCCAGGGCGCGCTTGGCTTCGTCGTAGTACTGGCGCTGCTGGGTGAGGTCGGCGGCCTGTGCGGCACTCGCAGCGGTTGCGGTGAGCAATAGGCAGGAAGCAATTTGTAACAGGCGGCTGCGCATGATACGTCCGGGCAGTTGAACCATAGAGAGTGACGGCGGAGCCAGCACTGTTGGGTATTACTGCCTAGCTTAGCCGTTTGCC
This sequence comes from Pseudomonas sp. zfem004, assembly GCF_032621715.1. Taxonomy (NCBI): domain Bacteria; kingdom Pseudomonadati; phylum Pseudomonadota; class Gammaproteobacteria; order Pseudomonadales; family Pseudomonadaceae; genus Pseudomonas; species Pseudomonas sp. zfem004. Next base: position 74,885 of record NZ_JAVYJF010000009.1, read on the forward strand.
GTGGGCCGGTGAAAGCACTGTGCTTGTATCGAGTTGTTATCCGACGCGATGCTGCTGGCAACGCGGTTTTAATGCCGTGCGCAGGCAAGTCGGGTAGAATGCGCGCCCGGTTTTTGGAGATGATCATGACCCTGCTCAAATTCAGCGATGTGTCCCTCGCATTCGGCGCCATGCCGTTGCTGGACAAGGTTTCCTGGCAGATCGCCCGTGGTGAGCGGGTGTGCATCATCGGCCGCAACGGTACAGGCAAGTCGAGCATGCTGCGCCTGATCAAGGGCGAGCAGAAGGCCGACGATGGTGATATCTGGCGTGCCCCGGGCCTCAAGATCGGTGAACTGCCGCAGGAACTGCCGGTGGCCGACGAGCGCACGGTGTTCGACGTGGTGGCCGCTGGCCTGGATGGCGTGGGTGAGCTGCTGGCCGAGTACCACCACTTGAGCCTGAACATCCACACTGCCGAAGACCTGGACAAGCTGATGCACGTTCAGCACGAGCTGGAAGCGCGTGATGGCTGGCGCCTGCAGCAGGTGGTCGAAAGCACCCTCAGCCGCCTGCAACTGCCGGCCGACAAAACCCTGGCCGAGTTGTCCGGTGGCTGGCGCCGCCGTGTGCTGCTGGCCCAGGCGCTGGTGTCCGAACCGGACCTGCTGCTGCTCGACGAGCCCACCAACCACCTGGACATCGGCGCCATCGCCTGGCTGGAAGAGGCCTTGAACAGCTTCAACGGTGCGGTGCTGTTCATCACCCACGACCGTTCATTCCTGCAGAACCTGGCGACGCGCATCCTGGAGCTGGATCGTGGCGGCCTGATCGACTGGAACGGCGACTACGCCAGCTTCCTGGTGCACAAGGAGGCCGAACTGGCTGCCGAGGCGACCGCCAACGCGCTGTTCGACAAGCGCCTGGCCCAGGAAGAGGTGTGGATCCGCCAGGGCATCAAGGCCCGGCGTACCCGTAACGAAGGCCGCGTGCGCGCACTCAAGGCGCTGCGTGTGGAGCGTGGCGAGCGCCGCGAGCGTCAGGGCAAGGCGAACATCCAGATCGAAGTGGCGGACAAGTCCGGCAAGCAAGTGATGTTGCTCGAAGACGTCAGCTTCGCGCACCAGGGCGGGCCGAAGCTGGTCAAGGACTTCTCCATGGTGCTGCAGCGCCAGGACCGTATCGGCCTGCTCGGCGCCAACGGCACGGGCAAGACCACGTTGCTCAAGCTGATGTTGGGTGATCTGCAGCCGACAGCGGGCAAGGTCGAGATCGGCACCAAGCTGGAAGTGGCCTACTTCGACCAGATGCGTCACCAGCTGGATCTGGAGAAGACCGTTATCGATAACCTGGCCGAAGGCCGCGACTTCATCGAAATCGATGGCCAGAGCCGTCATGTGCTGAGCTACCTCGGCGATTTCCTGTTCAGCCCCCAGCGTGCCCGTACCCCGGTCAAGGCCTTGTCCGGTGGTGAGCGTGCCCGCCTGCTGCTGGCCAAGCTGTTCAGCAAGCCAGCCAACCTGCTGGTGCTGGACGAACCGACCAACGACCTGGACGTGGAAACCCTCGAGCTGCTCGAAGAGGTGCTGTCGAACTACAAAGGCACGGTACTGATGGTCAGCCACGACCGGGCTTTCCTCGATAACGTGGTCACCAGCACCCTGGTGTTCGAAGGTGAAGGGCGCGTGCGCGAGTACGTGGGCGGCTACGAAGACTGGATTCGCCAGGGTGGTTCGCCGAAGCTGCTGGGCGTGACCGAAAGCAAGGGTGGCAAGTCCGAGCTCAACAGTGCGGTGGTCGAGAAGGTGGCGGAGCCGGTGGCCCCCGCACCGGTTGCTGCGGCCCCCGACGCGTCGAAGAAAAAACTCAGCTACAAGCTGCAGCGTGAGCTGGAGATGCTGCCAGGGCAAATCGACGAGGTGGAGCAGCGCATGGCCCAGGCGCAGGAAGAAGTGAACGCTGCGGGCTTCTATCAGCGGCCGATTGCCGAGACTTCGGCGGTGCTGGCCAAGATCGAGAAGCTGCAGGGTGAGCTGGATGCGCTGGTAGAGCGCTGGGCTGAGCTGGAAGGCTGACATCATCGCGGGGCAAGTCGGATCGCCGCTCCGACTTGCCCCGCGATCAAGGCATCACTCGGTTTTTTTCAGCAGGCGTACTGCCAATACGTCGCACGGCGCGCCATGCAGCACATCGTTGGCGGTGCTGCCCAGCAGCAGTGCCAGGCCATGCCGGCCATGGCTGCCGACCACGATCAAGTCGCACTTCTGGTCTTTCGCCAATTGGTGAATTTCCTGGCGCGGCTGGCCATAAACCAGGTGTGAATCGCCGCGGTTGATGTCCGGGTACTTGTTGAACAGGCGGTCCATGCGTTCCTTGGCCTGATCGAACTGTTGCTGCTGCAGCTGCGAGAGGTCCATCGGCACGTCACCGCCAAAGGCCATGGCCATGGGCTCGACGATATGCACCAGGGAGACCTTCGCGCCGCTGCCCAGGGCGATCGCTTTGGCGCGCTTGATCACCGGGTCGCATTCTTCGGTCAGGTCGACGGCGACCAGAAGATGTTCGTAGGACATGAGCTGTACTCCTGACAATCGCGATAGAAGAAGTATGGTCGCTTTCGCGCGGGTCGTCCGTGAAGCATGAGTAACCCGCTCATTTGCAACGCTTTATAAGGTCTACAGATATGACGGTATGGCTGGTGGTGTCAATCCTTGCACTGATTCTCAGCCCGCTCGCCTGGTTGCGCCCCTCGCGCAAGCAGAGCCGGCAGATGAATCTGCGCCTGGAGGGGCGGCGCATGGGCCTGGCCATGCACCTGGCGCCGCAGGACTGGCCGCACTGGTTGGAAAAACAGCCGCCCAGCCCTTGCCCGCAGTACCACCGGGCACGGCGCAAGGGGCGTGATGACAGCTGGTGCTACTGGCAGGTCAGCCCGGGTGTGTGGTGGGACCGCTACCGCGAACCCTGCGAGGATCCGCGGTTGCTCGAGGCCTTTGGGCGCTTGCCCGAGAGCGTCTACAAGGCCGAGGCCGATACCCGGATGATCGCCCTGTTCTGGGGGGAGCGCGGCGATGAATCTGTTTTGCAGGATATTGCCGCGACGCTTGAAACCCTCGCCTGACTTCCATTGCACAACGACAAAGCGGCGCGCAGGAACCGAAAGGCTCCTGCGCGCCGCTTTGCGTTCTGCTGCGCAGAAAAGGCCAGGCAGGCCGGGAACACGTTGAACACCTGCCAGTGTAGCCAGTGTTGGCGAGCGTGTTTAACAAAATGCGGCCGTCAGCGCTTGCCCATGGTTTATCGCTGACATGAATGGTCGGCGATCACTGTCATCATGCTTCATGCCTGCAGCGTACAAAATGACTGGAAAGTCGCGTTTTCAAGGTGCTTGAGAGCATTTGACAACGCCGATCTTTTCGGAGAATGTGTGCACACCCAAATCAAACGGGCGTATGAATTGAGCGTTTGTATGTCAGATCGCTCTTACAGAACCCGATTAGCGCGCCGACGGGTGTGCCTGCGGCAAGACACCGGCAGACCGGCTCTTGCGCCAGCGATCGGCGTGTACAGTTCAGCTTCCATATCGTGGAGATCAGTTGATGATTTACGAAGGTAAAGCCATCACGGTTAAGGCTCTTGAAAGCGGCATCGTCGAACTGAAGTTCGACCTCAAGGGTGAGTCCGTCAACAAGTTCAACCGCCTCACTCTGAACGAGCTGCGCGAGGCCGTCGACGCCATCAAGGCCGACGCTTCGGTCAAGGGCGTGATCGTCAGCAGTGGCAAGGACGTGTTCATCGTCGGCGCCGACATCACCGAGTTTGTCGATAACTTCAAGCTGCCCGAGGCCGAGCTGGTTGCCGGCAACCTGGAAGCCAACCGTATCTTCAACGCCTTCGAAGACCTCGAAGTGCCGACGGTCGCCGCCATCAACGGCATCGCCCTGGGCGGTGGCCTGGAGATGTGCCTGGCCGCCGATTACCGGATCATGTCCAGCACTGCCAAGATCGGCCTGCCGGAAGTCAAGCTGGGCATCTACCCAGGCTTTGGCGGTACCGTGCGCCTGCCGCGCCTGGTTGGCTCGGACAACGCCATCGAGTGGATCGCCTCGGGCAAGGAAAACCGTGCCGAAGACGCCCTGAAAGTCGGCGCCGTCGATGCCGTGGTTACCCCTGAGCTGCTGCAGGCGGGTGCCCTGGACCTGATCAAGCGCGCCATCAGTGGCGAGCTGGACTACAAGGCCAAGCGCCAGCCCAAGCTCGAGAAGCTCAAGCTCAACGCCATCGAACAGATGATGGCCTTCGAGACTGCCAAGGGCTTCGTAGCAGGCCAGGCCGGCCCGAACTACCCGGCGCCGGTCGAAGCCATCAAGAGCATCCAGAAGGCCGCCAACTTCGGCCGTGACAAGGCGCTGGAAGTCGAGGCCGCAGGCTTCGCCAAGCTGGCCAAGACCTCGGTTGCCGAGAGCCTGATCGGCCTGTTCCTGAACGACCAGGAGCTCAAGCGCAAGGCCAAGGCCCATGACGAGATCGCCCACGACGTGAAGCAGGCCGCCGTGCTCGGCGCCGGCATCATGGGCGGCGGCATCGCCTATCAGTCGGCCGTCAAGGGCACGCCGATCCTGATGAAGGACATCCGCGAGGAAGCCATCCAGCTGGGCCTGAACGAGGCGTCCAAGCTGCTCGGCAAGCGCGTCGAGAAAGGCCGCCTGACCCCTGCGAAGATGGCCGAAGCGCTCAACGCCATTCGCCCGACCCTGTCGTATGGCGATTTCGCCAACGTCGATATCGTGGTCGAGGCCGTGGTCGAGAACCCGAAGGTCAAGCAAGCGGTCCTGGCCGAGGTGGAAGGGCAGGTGAAAGAGGACGCCATTCTGGCCTCCAACACCTCGACCATCTCGATCAACCTGCTGGCCAAGGCACTCAAGCGCCCCGAGAACTTCGTCGGCATGCACTTCTTCAACCCGGTGCACATGATGCCGCTGGTCGAAGTCATCCGTGGCGAGAAGTCCAGTGAAGTGGCCGTTGCCACCACCGTGGCCTACGCCAAGAAAATGGGCAAGAACCCGATCGTGGTCAACGACTGCCCGGGCTTCCTGGTCAACCGCGTGCTGTTCCCGTACTTCGGTGGCTTCGCCAAGCTGGTCAGCGCCGGTGTCGACTTCGTGCGCATCGACAAGGTCATGGAAAAGTTCGGCTGGCCGATGGGTCCGGCCTACCTGATGGACGTGGTCGGCATCGACACCGGCCACCATGGCCGTGACGTGATGGCTGAGGGCTTCCCGGACCGCATGAAGGACGATCGTCGCTCTGCCGTCGACGCGCTGTACGAGGCCAACCGCCTGGGCCAGAAGAACGGCAAGGGCTTCTACGCCTACGAGACCGACAAGCGCGGCAAGCCGAAGAAAGTCTTCGATGCCGAGGTGCTCGACGTACTCAAGCCGATCGTCTTCGAACAGCGTGAGGTCACCGACGAAGACATCATCAACTGGATGATGGTCCCGCTGTGCCTGGAGACCGTGCGCTGCCTGGAAGACGGCATCGTCGAAACCGCCGCCGAAGCCGACATGGGCCTGGTCTACGGCATCGGTTTCCCTCCCTTCCGCGGTGGCGCGCTGCGCTACATCGATTCGATCGGGGTCGCCGAGTTCGTCGCGCTGGCCGACAAGTACGCCGACCTGGGGCCGCTGTACCACCCCACTGCGAAGCTGCGCGAAATGGCCAAGAGCGGCCAGCGCTTCTTCAACTGAGCGCCCAACGAGCTAGAGCGAGAATACTGATATGAGCCTGAATCCAAGAGACGTGGTGATTGTTGACTTCGGTCGCACGCCGATGGGCCGCTCCAAGGGTGGCATGCACCGCAACACCCGTGCCGAAGACATGTCCGCGCACCTGATCAGCAAGCTGCTGGAGCGCAACGACAAGGTCGATCCGAAAGAAGTCGAGGACGTGATCTGGGGCTGCGTCAATCAGACCCTGGAGCAGGGCTGGAACATCGCGCGCATGGCGTCGCTGATGACCCAGATCCCGCACACTTCTGCCGCGCAAACCGTTAGCCGCCTGTGCGGCTCGTCGATGAGCGCGCTGCATACCGCCGCCCAGGCGATCATGACCGGCAACGGTGACGTGTTCGTCATCGGCGGTGTCGAGCACATGGGCCACGTGAGCATGATGCACGGCGTGGACCCGAACCCGCACATGTCCCTGCACGCCGCCAAGGCCTCCGGGATGATGGGCCTGACCGCCGAGATGCTGGGCAAGATGCACGGCATCAGCCGCGAGCAGCAGGACCTGTTCGGCCTGCGTTCGCACCAGCTCGCCCACAAGGCGACGGTGGAAGGCAAGTTCAAGGACGAGATCATCCCGATGCAGGGCTATGACGAGAACGGCTTCCTGAAGGTCTTCGACTTCGACGAGACCATTCGCCCGGAAACCACCCTCGAAGGCCTGGCATCGCTCAAGCCGGCCTTCAACCCGAAAGGGGGCACCGTTACCGCCGGTACTTCGTCGCAGATCACCGACGGCGCTTCGTGCATGATCGTCATGTCCGGCCAGCGCGCCATGGACCTGGGCATCCAGCCGCTGGCGGTGATCCGCTCGATGGCGGTGGCGGGCGTGGACCCGGCCATCATGGGTTACGGCCCGGTGCCTTCGACGCAGAAAGCCCTCAAGCGCGCCGGCCTGAGCATGGCTGACATCGACTTCATCGAGCTCAACGAAGCCTTCGCTGCACAGGCCCTGCCGGTGCTGAAAGATCTGAAAGTGCTCGACAAGATGGATGAGAAGGTTAACCTGCACGGCGGCGCCATCGCTTTGGGCCACCCGTTCGGTTGCTCGGGTGCGCGAATTTCCGGCACCCTGCTCAACGTCATGAAGCAGAATGGCGGCACGCTCGGCGTGGCGACCATGTGCGTCGGCCTGGGTCAAGGCATCACCACTGTCTTCGAACGCGTCTGATCGCGTCGCAAGGTAGCAACCGGGGCCCTGTGCCCCGGTTTTTGTTTTTTACAGGATTTGTTCAAGAGGCAGGGCGACATGCAGATACAACCCGGTGTGTACCGGCACTACAAGGGCCCCGAGTATCGTGTGTTCGGCGCTGCGCGCCACTCCGAGACCGAGGAGTGGGTGGTGTTCTACCAGGCCCTGTACGGCGAATTCGGCCTGTGGGTGAGGCCGCTTTCGATGTTCCTGGAGTCGGTCGAGGTTGACGGCGAGCAGGTGCCACGCTTTGCTTTGGTCGAGGCCGAAGAAGGGCTGTCCGGGTTGTTGGCCAAGGCCGGCGACTGAGCGTTCGCGCTTGACCTCACTGTTTTGCCACTATATATAGCGGTGCCGCGTCCGGCACCTGACGCGTTTTTCATCTTCAGATTCAGGAATACTCCGATCCATGGGCAAATCGCTGGTCATTGTGGAATCCCCGGCCAAGGCCAAGACCATCAACAAGTATCTGGGCAACCAGTACGTGGTGAAGTCGAGTATCGGCCATATCCGCGACCTCCCCACCAGCGGTTCCGCCAGTGCGAGCAAGGAGCCGGCGGCCAAGCGTGGCAAGGCCGCAGCTGAGGCGCCGGCACTGTCGCCCAAGGAAAAGGCCCGCCGCACGCTGGTGGCGCGCATGGGCGTCGACCCTGAGGCCGGCTGGAAAGCCAAGTACGAGATCCTTCCCGGCAAGGAGAAGGTGATCGAAGAGCTGCGCCGCCTGGCCAAGGATGCCGACACCATCTATCTCGCAACCGACTTGGATCGCGAGGGGGAAGCCATTGCCTGGCACCTGCGCGAAGCAATCGGTGGTGATGACACCCGCTACAAGCGTGTGGTGTTCAACGAAATTACCAAGAAAGCCATCCAGGAAGCGTTCTCGCAGCCGGGCGAACTCGACATCGCTCGGGTCAATGCCCAGCAGGCGCGTCGCTTCCTCGATCGCGTGGTGGGTTACATGGTTTCGCCGTTGCTGTGGGCCAAGATCGCCCGTGGCCTGTCCGCTGGCCGTGTGCAGTCGGTGGCGGTGAAGCTGGTCGTCGAGCGTGAGCGCGAGATCCGCGCCTTCAATCCGGAAGAGTACTGGGAAGTCCACGCCGACCTGGGCACCGCCAAGAACGCCAAGGTGCGCTTCGAAGTGGCGCGCGAGAAGGGCGAAGCCTTCAAGCCGCTCAACGAAGCCCAGGCCATGGCCGCCCTGGAGAAGCTCAAGGCGTCGAGCTACAGCGTCAGCAAGCGCGAAGACCGGCCGACCAGCAGCAAGCCCTCGGCACCGTTCATCACCTCCACCCTGCAGCAAGCCGCGAGCAACCGCCTGGGCTATGGGGTGAAGAAAACCATGATGATGGCCCAGCGTCTGTATGAAGCCGGTTACATCACTTACATGCGTACCGACTCGACCAACCTGTCGGTCGATGCCGTGGAAATGGCGCGCAGCTACATCGAGAAAGAGTTCGGCAAGCAGTACCTGCCGGCCGCGCCCATCGTCTACGGCAGCAAGGAAGGGGCCCAGGAAGCGCACGAGGCGATTCGCCCGTCCGACGTCAACACCCACCCGACCAAGCTCACCGGCATGGAGCGTGATGCCGAGCGCCTGTACGAACTGATCTGGCGCCAGTTCCTGGCCTGCCAGATGCCGCCGGCGCAGTACCTGTCCACCAGCGTTACCGTGGCGGCTGGCGATTTCGAGCTGCGTGCCAAAGGCCGCATCCTCAAGTTTGACGGTTACACCCGCGTCTTGCCGCAGCAGAGCAAGCCAGGCGAAGACGACGTGCTGCCAGATATGGCGCAGGGCGAAGCGCTCAAGCTGATCCAGATCGACCCTAGCCAGCACTTCACCAAGCCACCGGCGCGCTTCACCGAAGCCAGCCTGGTCAAGGAAATGGAAAAGCGTGGTATCGGCCGACCATCGACCTATGCCGCGATCATTTCGACCATTCAGGATCGCGGTTATGTGACCTTGCACAACCGCCGCTTCTACTCCGAGAAGATGGGCGACATCGTCACTGAGCGCCTGTCGGAGAGTTTCTCCAACCTGATGGACTACGGCTTCACCGCAGGCATGGAAGAAAACCTCGACGACGTGGCCCAGGGCGAGCGTGACTGGAAGAACGTGCTGGACGAGTTCTACGGTGACTTCAGCAAGAAGCTGCAGACCGCCGAGTCCAGCGAGCATGGCATGCGTGCCAACCAGCCGACCCCAACCAATATCGAGTGCAAGGAATGCGGGCGGCCGATGATGATCCGTACCGCTTCCACCGGCGTGTTCCTGGGTTGCTCGGGCTATAGCCTGCCACCCAAAGAGCGTTGCAAGGCCACGGTGAACCTGGTGCCAGGCGACGAGATCGCTGCCGACGACGAAGGTGAGTCCGAGTCTCTGGTATTGCGTGGCAAGCATCGCTGCCCTATCTGCTCGACCGCGATGGACGCCTACCTGCTCGACGAGAAGCGCAAGCTGCACATCTGTGGCAACAACCCGGATTGCGTCGGCTACGAGATCGAAGAGGGCAGCTACCGCATCAAGGGTTACGAAGGGCCGAGCCTGGAATGCGACAAGTGCGGCAGCGAGATGCAGCTCAAGACCGGCCGTTTCGGCAAGTTCTTCGGTTGCACCAACGCAACGTGCAAGAACACCCGCAAGCTGCTCAAGAGCGGCGAGGCGGCGCCGCCGAAGATGGACAAGGTGGACATGCCCGAGCTCAAGTGCGAGAAGGTCGACGACACCTACGTGCTGCGTGACGGTGCCTCGGGTCTGTTCCTGGCCGCCAGCCAGTTCCCCAAGAACCGCGAAACCCGTGCGCCGCTGGTGCTGGAAATCGTGCCGCACAAGCACGAGATCGATCCGAAATACCACTTCCTCTGCGAAGCGCCGCAAAAAGACCCCGAAGGCCGCCCGGCAGTGATCCGTTACAGCCGCAAGACCAAGGAGCAGTACGTTCAGTCTGAAGTCGACGGTAAGCCGACTGGCTGGAAGGCGTTCTACGACGGCAAGGCATGGAAGGTCGAAGACAAGCGCTGATCTGAGCGCAGCCTAATCGCGGGGCAAGCCCGCTCCCACTGCTTGGTGGGGGCGGGCTTGCCCCGCGATCGTTTGTGCTTGCGGTAATGCTTGCCAATCCCCGACACTGCAGCATCGCCTTGCTGCCCATGGGAGGTCATCGAAAATGGCCCAGGAACTCTACACCCGCACCAATCAGAAACTGTTCTTTGCCGGCCTTGCGCTGGAGTCCATGGCCAAGGCCACCACAAGCGGTGCCATGAACGCCCAGGGCTTGGTCCAGGCCGAACGCGAGGCGGCGTTGTTCCACCTGTATGGCGCGTTGCTGGGGTTGTGCCACGAGATCGCGGGTTACTACCGCCTACCACAGGCGGCTGCGGCACGGGCCGAGCTGCTGCTCAACGATGAGGTGCTGCAGAGCGTGGCAATTCCGGAGATGGCAGAGATGCTGGAACTGGCACGGCAGCCGGAAACCTGGCTGGCTCGACTGCTTGCAGCTTATGCCGATTTGTTCCGACCGCCGGTCGCGAAGAAAAGCGCGAAAACCGACGTTACCCAGCCGTTGATCCAGGCGGTCAATCTGGATGAGGCCGAGCCGCTAGAGCTCTCGCAAGAAGAGCTTGAAGAGTGGCGCAAGAACTTGAAGGGCTTGGTGAGACGATTCCGCGACGCGCTGAGTGAGTGCTGACAGCAATCATGGCTGATACACTATCGGCCTTTCGTGAAAAGCAGGCCCCAAGTATGTCAACGTCCTTTCTAGAAATTGTCGAGTTGCCTGATGGCCGGATCGAGCTGCGCCGCGCCGAGGATGAAGGTTCCCTGGTAACCCTGGATTTCTCCGAGGATGCCAAGGCATTCCTGCAAGGACAGCATGTGGAAGTGGCCAAGGCCATGCTCAGTGTCGGTGTGCAAATGGCCGGTCGCTTGGTAGAGGGCGATTTCGAGCGTGATGAAGGGCCACGAGTCCTTCACTGAGCCACGCTAGAGGTTCACGGCTACAAACAGATGACAGGCAAAGCCTGAACATCAGCCAAGGCGGATGTTCAGGCTTTGTGCTTTTCCGCTGGCGGCGGCGCGCAGCAGCTGTTGCCGAGCGCTGTTGCTCACGCTACCCAGCCAGCTGACGACGGTATGGCTGTGGCCCAGGCGCAATGCTTCGCAAGCCAGCTGCAGGGCGTTCTGGTTGCTGCCTGGCTGAAGCAGCAGGATGCGTTCGCGGTTGAGGCCGGCATCGCGCAACCATGCCTGCGTGAGGCTGGCGGGCGGGGCGATCAGGGTGAGCCAGCGGCTGTCGTCTTCTTCGCTGAGCTCGCGCAAGACAGGCGCCAACAGGCTTTGGCAATGGCCGGGGGCGCCGCGCAGAGCCAGTTCGCTGAACAGCTCGGGCTGGTGGCTTTTGCGCGGCTGCTCGCGGGCCTTGAAACCTGGCAAGACCGGATTGGCGAAAAATGCCTCGAACAGTGGCAACTGGACTTGTTGCGGTGCAGTGGTGAACGGCTGCATGACGCCTCCTCGATCAGCGGCGCAGGACGCCGACGCTCAAGCCCTCAATCACCAGTTCCTGTTCTTTCAGGTCAACTTCGATAGGGGCGAATTCCGGGTTTTCAGCAATCAGCCAGACCTTGCTGCCTTCACGCTGGAAGCGTTTGACGGTTACTTCGTCACCGATGCGCGCGACCACCACCTGGCCGTTGCGGGCCTCGCGGGTGGTATGCACGGCGAGCAGGTCGCCGTCGAAGATGCCGATGTCCTTCATGCTCATGCCGTGCACGCGCAGCAGGTAATCGGCGCGGGGGTGGAAGAATGCAGGGTTGATGCTGCAGGAATCTTCGATGTGCTGTTCAGCGAGGATCGGCGCACCTGCGGCGACTCGGCCAATGATTGGCAGGCCGTTCTCTTCGGCCTTGGCTTCCAGGCCGGGGATGCGGATGCCGCGCGAGGCGCCTGGGGTCATCTCGATGGCGCCCTTGCGTGCCAGTGCCTTGAGATGTTCCTCGGCCGCATTGGGCGATTTGAAGCCCAGTTCCTGAGCGATCTCGGCGCGGGTCGGAGGGAAGCCGTTGTCTTCGAGGCAGCGTTTGATGAAAGCCAGGATCTCGGCTTGGCGTGGCGTCAGTTTCAGCATGGGCGAGGACTCTGTCTTTTTATACAGTGACTGGGATTATATACAGTGGGTTGCCAGCTGCAAGCTGCAAGCAGCAAGAAAGATCAAAAGCCCCGCGCATCTTGGCGCTTGCAGCTTGTGCCTTGGCGCTTTTAAATGGCGACTGCCCGGTCACCGAGCCTTGACATCAGCAGGCCTGAAACGTATGTTTCAAACAACTGTTTGTCAGGCGGAGTAGTCATGGCCCAATCGGAAACCGTTGAACGCATCCTCGATGCGGCGGAGCAGCTGTTCGCGGAACGCGGGTTCGCGGAAACCTCATTGCGGCTGATTACCAGCAAGGCAGGGGTCAACCTGGCGGCGGTGAACTATCACTTCGGTTCGAAGAAGGCCCTGATCCAGGCGGTTTTCTCGCGGTTCCTCGGGCCGTTCTGCGCCAGCCTCGAACGTGAGCTGGAGCGCCACCAGGCGCGCCCCGAGCACAAGGCTTCGCTTGAAGAGCTGCTGGAGATGCTGGTCGAGCAGGCCCTGGCGGTACAGCCGCGCAGCAACAACGACCTGTCCATCTTCATGCGCCTGCTGGGCCTGGCGTTCAGCCAGAGCCAGGGGCACCTGCGGCGCTACCTGGAAGACATGTACGGCAAGGTGTTCCGCCGCTACATGCTGCTGGTCAACGAGGCGGCCCCGCGCATTCCTCCGCTGGAGTTGTTCTGGCGTGTGCATTTCATGCTGGGTGCTGCGGCGTTCAGCATGTCCGGGATCAAGGCCCTGCGCGCCATCGCCGAGACCGACTTCGGCATCAATACCTCGATCGAGCAGGTGATGCGCCTGATGGTGCCGTTCCTGGCAGCCGGCATGCGCGCCGACACGGGCGTCACCGACGAGGCCATGGCTGCCGCACAGCTGCGCCCACGCAGCAAAACCAGCGCCCCGGCCAAGGCCTGACACACTGGGCGGAGCAGGGCGCTTCAGATAAGCTAGCGCCATGCCCGACCTCGATTTCCTGCACATTTCCCTCGCTGATCAATGCCTCTATGGCTTCGCCCATGGCGTATTGCAACTGCGCCTGCCGATTTCCACGGCGCTCAATGGCGCAGGAGAGCGCAGAGGCTCCGGGTGCACGCCGCGTGGCCTGCATCAGGTGCGCGCCAAGATTGGCAGCGGCTTGCCGGAGGGCGCGGTGCTCAGCAGCCGGCGCTGGACGGGTGAAGTCTGGTCGCCGGCGCTGCAAGCGCAGTTTCCCGATCGAGACTGGATCCTCACGCGCATCCTCTGGCTCAGCGGCTGCGAACCGGGTTACAACCGGCTGGGTCCGGTCGATACCTTCCAGCGTTACATCTACCTGCATGGCACACCCGACACTGAACCTATGGGCACTCCGCTGTCCCATGGCTGTGTACGCCTGCGCAACGACGATTTGCTTGCCTTGTTCGATCGCGTACCCGCCCATTGCCCGGTACGGATAGACGAGGCCGCTTGCCCGTACTGGGCCTCCCTGAATCTTCAATGAAGGACTCGCTATGACCGCCAGCCTGCAAGGCTCTCTGATGGTAGATATCGCCGGCAAATGGCTGACCGCCGAAGACCGCCATCTGCTGCGCCAGCCCGAAGTGGCCGGCTTGATCATCTTCGCCCGCAATATCGACAGCCCGCGCCAGGTGCGCGAGCTGTGCGCGTCGATCCGTGCCGTGCGCCCCGAACTCATCCTTGCAGTGGACCAGGAAGGCGGCCGGGTGCAGCGTCTGCGCCAAGGTTTCGTGCGCCTGCCGGCCATGCGCGCGATCGCCGACAACGACAACGTCGAGTACCTGGCCGAGCAATGCGGCTGGTTGATGGCGACTGAAGTCCTGGCGGTTGGCCTGGACCTGAGCTTCGCGCCGGTGCTCGACCTCGACCATCAGCGCAGCGCCGTAGTGGGCAGCCGGGCCTTTGAAGGTAACCCCGAGCGTGCCACGCAATTGGCCGGGGCCTTCATCCGTGGCATGAATGCCGCCGGCATGGCTGCCTGCGGCAAGCACTTCCCCGGGCACGGCTGGGCCGAGGCCGACTCCCACGTTGCCATCCCGGTCGATGAGCGCAGCCTGGAGCAACTGCGCGCCGCAGACCTGGTGCCGTTCAGCCGCCTCAGCGGCCAGTTGGCGGCAGTGATGCCGGCCCACGTCATCTACCCGCAGGTAGACAACCAGCCGGCTGGCTTCTCGCGCCGCTGGTTGCAGGACATCCTGCGTGGCGAGATGGGCTTCGATGGGGTGATCTTCAGCGATGACCTGTCGATGGCGGGCGCTCATGTGGTGGGCGATGCCGCTAGCCGTATCGAAGCGGCTTTGAGCGCCGGTTGCGACATGGGCTTGGTGTGCAACGACCGGGCGGCGGCGGAGCTGGCCCTGAGCGCAGCGCAGCGCATGAAGGTCAAGCCGTCGCCGCGCATCGCGCGCATGCGCGGGCAGGGCTTCGCATGCACCGATTACCGCCAGCAGCCGCGTTGGCTGGAGGCGCTGGGTGCGTTGAAAGAGGCACAACTGGTCGATTGACCTCGCCGGCCTTATCGCGGGGCAAGTCGCATCGGCGCACCGCCGCTCCCACGGGGACAGTGTCGAGCTCAAGGGCTTGTGGGAGCGGCGGTGCGCCGATGCGACTTGCCCCGCGAAGGGCCGGCACTGGCTAACCCAGATTAACGCCCGCGCTTGCCCGGCAGCGGTGCGAACAGCGCGTCGATCTCCTCATCCCCCAACCGCCACTGCCCGGCCTGGCCACCATCGAGCAGCCCGGCCGCCAGCGCTGCCTTCTCCTGCTGCAGTTGCTGGATCTTCTCTTCAACCGTACCCCGAGTGATCAGCTTGAACACGAACACCGGCTTGTCCTGGCCGATGCGATAGGCGCGGTCGGTGGCCTGGTTTTCACTGGCCGGATTCCACCACGGGTCGTAGTGGATCACGGTATCGGCTGCGGTCAGGTTCAGGCCGGTGCCGCCGGCCTTGAGGCTGATCAGGAACACCTCACTGTCGCCGTTCTGGAACTGCTGCACCGGGGCGCGGCGATCGCGGGTATCGCCGGTCAGCAGGCTGTAGCGGATGCCGCGTTTCTCCAGCTCGAACTCGATCAGCGCCAGCATCGAGGTGAACTGCGAGAACAGCAGGACCTTGCGCCCCTCGCTGAGCAGCTCCTCGAGCATCTCCAGCAGGCTGCCCAGCTTGCCCTTGTCGGCGAAGTTGCCCTTGCTTTCGGTGCCCTGGACCAGGCGCAGGTCGCAGCACACCTGGCGCAGCTTGAGCAGGGCGTCGAGGATGATGATCTGGCTGCGCGCCGCGCCATTGCGGGCGATCTCGTCGCGGACCTTCTTGTCCATCGCCACCCTTACCGCCTCGTAGGTGTCGCGCTGGGCGTCGCTGAGCTCGACCCAGTGGACCATCTCGGTCTTGGCCGGCAGCTCGGTGGCCACTTGTTCCTTGGTGCGGCGCAGCAGGAATGGGCGGATGCGGCTGGCCAGGTGGGCCATGCGCTCGGTGTCGCCGTGGCGTTCGATCGGGGTGCGGTAGTCCTGGGTAAAGCGCTTGCTGTCGCCCAGCCAACCGGGCATCAGGAAATGGAACAGCGACCACAGCTCACCCAGGTTGTTTTCCATGGGCGTGCCGGTGAGGCACAGCCGCTGGGTGGCCTGCAGCTCGCGCACGGCCTGGGCAGCCTTGCTGGTGCTGCTCTTGATGTTCTGCGCCTCGTCCAGTACCAGCAGGTGCCAGGGCTGCGGCTTGAGGTGTTCAAGGTCGCGGGGTACCAGCGCGTAGGTGGTCAGCACCAGGTCGTAGTCGCCCAATGTGGGGAAATGTTTGTTGCGGCCTGGGCCGTGCAGGGCCAGCACACGTAGCTCGGGGGCGAAACGCTGGGCTTCGTCGAGCCAGTTGGGCACCAGGCTGGTGGGCATCACCGCCAGGGCTGGTTGCGTCAGGCGCCCGGCCTCTTTCTCCAGCAGCAGGTGGGCAAGCGTCTGCAGGGTTTTGCCCAGGCCCATGTCGTCGCCGAGGATGGCGCCGGTGCCCATCTCGCGCTGGGCTTGCAGCCAGTTCAGGCCTTGCTGCTGATAGGGGCGCAGGGTGGCATTGAGGCCTTTGGGTGCTTGCACCTGCAGGTCGCGGGCGTCGCGCAGGCGCCGGCCCAGGTCGCGCACCTGGGCGCCACCTTCCCAGAGCAGGGGCAGGTGTTCGATGTCGTTCAGGCGCGCGGCGTCGGCGCGCTCCAGGCGCAGGCTCGGGCCTACGGCGTCTTCGTGCAGGTACAGCTCGCCGAGGGTGCCCATCACCGCCTTGATGCGCCCGTAGGGCAGGGCGACGCGCAGGGCAGGGCTGTCGTGGCGGGCGCGGTTGAGGTCGATCAGCAGGTGTTCGTCGTCGCTGCGCCGTGCCAGCTCGCTGGCGCGCAGCAGTTCCGGGCTGCTGCGCAGCAACTGCAGGACGATCGGCAGCAGGCTGTGGCGCTGGCCCTCGACCACGATACCCAGTTCCAGATCGAACCATTCATGGCCCGGCGCTTCGTCGATGGTGGCGTACCAGTCGTCGACCTCGTGCAAATTGAAGGCGAAATCGCGGTGCACATCCACTGCCCAGCCGGCTTCGCGCAGGCGCGGCAGGCCCTCGCGGGCAAAGCGCAGCCAGGCTTCGTCATCGGCCAGCTGATACATCTCGCCGGCGCTGTCGGGCAGCGCTTTGCTCTGGCGGGTGGCGGGTTTGAAGCCGGCATCGCGCAACGCATTGCGCAGCGCCTGCTCGGCCTGGGGCTGGCGGCGGATACGCTGGCTGGTGCTGTCGACCAGGCGGGTCAGCGGCTTGCTGTCGTTGCCGCTGGTGCGTAGGCCATCGTAATCGAACGACAGCGCGGCGCGGTGCTGCATCTGCCGCTGCATGCGCCCGGTCTTGGGTGTGTAGGCGCTGTATTCGAGGCTGCCGAGGGTCAGGCGCGCCGTGGGCTGGATGTCCTCGATCTGCTCACTGCGCACCGTCGTGGGCGTCGGTACCTGGCGATTCAGGGCGTTCAGGCGGTGGCTCAGGGGCACGATCAGGTGTTCCGGGACCGTGGGGGCGCTGGCCAGCTGGCTGGCGATGAACGGGTCGAGATCATGCAGCAGTTTGCCGGTCTGTCCCGTTTGCGGGTCTACGTAGAAAAGCGGTTCCAGTGGCAATGCCAGCCAGTGCGCCTTGTCTTCATGGTGCCAGGCGCCGCGGTAGCTGCCATTGTCCAGCCGCACCCAGCGAAAATCGGCATGCAGGTCGGGCCCTGGGGCGAGCGGGGTCTGCTGTTCGCTGTACAGCAGCCGGCCGGTTGCCAGCGCGTACTCATAAAGGTCCGCACCTTTCTTGCCTTCCAGGCGGGCAATGGGCAGGGCGTAATCCTTGCTCATGGCATCGATCAGGCGCAGCGTGCGCAGGTCTTCGTCAGTCACATAGCGCGGTGTGTAATAGATCAGCTCCGACATCGAGCCGGGGCGTGTCAGTTTCAAGGTGCCGTCGGCCTGGCGCGTGCCCTTGAACACGCTGAGCATGCACCGGCCGTGATCGATATCCAGCAGGTAGTAGAGCGCTGGGCCCTTGCGCTTGGCCGGCTCGCTGGCGGGCGTCGCCGGTACCTCGAGCGCCTCCACCCAGTGCGCAAGCTCGGGCGGCAAGTCCAGCGAGTGCGCCGCGGCTGGCGAGTGGGCCGCCGGGAGTACTTGGTCACCTTCGACATGCTCGGCGCCGCGTCCAAGGACGAACAAGGCCGCTGCACAGTGCTTGCAGTTCCCGCCTACCGGGCATGAACAGGTACCGTCACACGTCAGGCCGTCTTCGGTCATGTCCAGCGTGATCCGCTGGTAATAGACGCGGCCAGCGGAGCCATGGCATTCGGCGCGGATGGTCATGTCGAGGATCGACACGATCTCGCTTCTGCCCTCTTCGGCATACTTCAGGCCGCGCTGCAGTGCCCCGCGGTCGAACGCGAACGTCCAGCCGTCGTGATTACGGACGAGGAACTGCGCATCGCTTTCGCTCACCTCACTGCTCCATCATCTCCGGGTCCGGCAGCGGCATCTTGCGCATGCCGGCAGGCGATACCTTGATCAGCACGGCCAGGTGGCCGCCGTCGAGGAAGGTCAGCTGGCCAGCCTTCATGTTGCTGTTGCTCTGCTTGAGCTGTTCGCTCTGCAGCACGCTGCCATTGCTGTCGAGCTGGTTGACCCAGAAGTTGGCGTCGACGGCGATGAAGCGATCTTCCTTGATGCTCAGGTTGCCTTCGATGGGGAAGTGGCCGAACTGCTCGTTGCCGGCGCTCAGGGCAATGGTCTCGCCGTCCTGCTGCCAGGCTTTGTGCAACAGCACGGTGTAGTCGGCGGTGGCCTGCAGGCGGGTGATTTCGTCACCCAGGCCGGCCGGGCGCTCGGCGGCTTTTTCCAGGCGGGGCGCGCCGGCGCTCCAGTCTTCCGGGGCGAACGGGCTGGTGATCGCCGGCACGGCGTTCTGCCGCACCAGGATCATTTCCACCTGATAGGGGCCGGCGGCGAAGGCGGTCGGGGCGAACAACGCCAGCAGCAGGGTCAGGCAACGGATGGCACGCATGGAACTTCCTTAGTTTGGCTGTGGGGTCAGGCGCTCGAACAGCGCCTCCAGAGTATTGAAGCGTTCTTCGGGGCGTTCCATCGGCACCATGAAGCGGAACTGGGTTGCACCTTCGAACTTGTAGCGTTTGGGCTGGCCCTGGATCAGCTTGATCAGGGTCAGCGGGTCGACCGGGGTTTGCGCCTCGAACTCGAGCTTGCCGCCATTGGGGCCGGCATCGACTTTCTTGATGCCGAGCTTTTCCGCCTGCAGCTTGAGCAGGGTCAGGCGCATAAGGTTCTTGCTCGGCTCGGGCAGCAGGCCGAAGCGGTCGATCATCTCGACCTGCAGGTCCTTGAGGCCTTCCTCGTCCGCCGCCGAGGCGATGCGTTTGTAGAGGATCAGGCGCGCATGCACATCCGGCAGGTAGTCCTCGGGGATCAGCGCCGGCAGGCGCAGGTTGATCTCCGGGCCGCCGCCAAGCGGTTGCTCGAGGTTCGGCTGGTTGCCCTTGCGGATGGCCTTGACCGCGCGCTCGAGCATTTCCATGTACAGGGTGAAACCGACCGCCTGGATCTGCCCGCTCTGGCCGTCGCCGAGCAGCTCGCCGGCGCCGCGGATCTCCAGGTCGTTGGTGGCCAGGACGAAGCCGGCACCCAGGTCCTGGGTGTTGGCGATGGCTTCCAGGCGCTTTTCGGCATCGGCGCTGATCTGCTGGCGCGGCGGCGTCAGCAGGTAGGCGTAGGCCTGGTGGTGGCTGCGGCCAACCCGGCCGCGCAGCTGGTGCAACTGCGCCAGGCCGAACTTGTCGGCGCGCTCGATGACGATGGTGTTGGCGCTGGGCACGTCGATACCGGTTTCGATGATGGTCGAGGCGATCAGCACGTTGAAACGCTTGTGGTAGAAGTCGCTCATCACCTGTTCGAGCTCGCGCTCGCGCATCTGCCCGTGGCCGATGCCGATGCGTGCTTCCGGGACCAGCTCGGCCAGTTCGGCGGCGCACTTCTCGATGGTCTTCACGTCGTTGTGCAGGTAGTACACCTGGCCGCCGCGCAGCAGCTCACGCAGCAGCGCTTCCTTGACCGTGCTCTTGTTCTGCTCCATGACGAAGGTGCGTACCGACAGGCGACGCGCCGGCGGGGTGGCGATGATCGACAGGTCGCGCATGCCCGACACCGCCATGTTCAGCGTTCGCGGGATCGGCGTGGCGGTCAGGGTGAGGATGTCCACTTCGCTGCGCAGGGCCTTGAGCTGCTCTTTCTGGCGCACGCCGAAACGGTGTTCCTCGTCGATGATCGCCAGGCCCAGGTCCTTGAAGCGCACATCGTCCTGCAAAAGCTTGTGGGTGCCGATGAGGATGTCGATCTTGCCTTCGGCGAGGTCGGCGGCAGCGGCGCTGACCTCCTTGGCCGACTTGAAGCGGCTCATCACCTCGACCGTCACCGGCCAGTCGGCGAAGCGGTCACGGAAGCTGTTGTAGTGCTGCTGGGCGAGCAGGGTGGTCGGCACCAGCACCGCCACCTGGCGGCCGCTGTGCACGGCGATGAACGCCGCGCGCATGGCCACTTCGGTCTTGCCGAAGCCGACATCGCCGCACACCAGGCGGTCCATCGGCTTGGCGGCGAGCATGTCCTCGCGCACGGCTTCGATGGCGTTCTGCTGGTCGGGGGTTTCCTCGAACGGGAAGCCGGCACTGAAGGTGGCGTAGTCGGCGGCCGGGTCGGCGAAGGCGTAGCCTTTGCGCGCGGCGCGGCGGGCATAGATGTCGAGCAGTTCGGCGGCGACGTCGCGCACCTGTTCGGCGGCTTTGCGCTTGGCCTTCTGCCAGGCTTCCGAACCCAGCCGGTGCAGCGGTGCCAGGGCGTCGTCGCTGCCGGTGTAGCGGGCGATCAGGTGCAGGTTGGCCACCGGCACGTAAAGCTTGGCGCCTTCGGCGTATTCAAGGGTGAGGAACTCGGCGGCCTGGCTGTCGATTTCCAGCGTGGCCAGGCCCAGGTAGCGGCCCACGCCATGGTCGATGTGCACCACCGGCGCGCCTTCGCGCAGCTCGGTAAGGTTCTTGATCACCGCGTCGTTGGCTGCCTCGCCGCGTTTGTCGCGGCGCCGGCGCTGCATCACGCGCTGGCCGAACAAGGGGCTTTCGGCCACCAGGGCAACGGCCGGGTCGTCCAGCAGCAGACCGTCGTCGAGCGGGGCGATGGTGATCGCCAGGCGCTCGCTGCCGGTGATGAAGTCGGCCCAGCCCTCGACGGTCTGCGGGCGCAGCTTCAGGCGTTCGAGCAGCTCCAGCAGCACTTCGCGCCGGCCGGCGGACTCGGCGGTGAACAGCACGCGGCCCGGGAACTGCTCGAGGAAGTTCGACAGCGCCGCCAGCGGCTGGTTGGCCTTGGCCTCGATGGCCAGGTTGGGCAGGGCGCGTGCCGGGAAGCGCTCGCGGCCCACGCCGGCCTCGAGGTCATCGGTGCTGACCACCACGCGGGGCCACTGCTTGAGCTTGGCGAAGCAGTCCTCGACCGGCATGAACAGCTCGGCCGGCGGCAGCAGCGGGCGGCTGAGGTCGCCGCGGCGCTCTTCATAGCGCCCGCGTACGTCGCTCCAGAAGTGTTCGGCGGCCTGCTCCACGCCCGGCAGGGAGAACACCTGGGTGTCCGCCGGCAGGTAGTCGAACAGGGTAGAGGTTTCTTCGAAGAACAGCGGCAGGTAGTACTCGATGCCGGCCGGGATGATGCCGCTGGTCAGGTCCTGGAAGATCGCGCTGCGCCGGAAGTCCACATCGAAGCGCTCGCGGAAGCGGGCCTTGAAGCGGGTCACCTCGTCCTTGTGCATGGGGAACTCGCGGGCCGGCAGCAGGCGTACCGAGTCGACCTTGTCGATCGAGCGCTGGGTCTCCGGGTCGAAGGTGCGCAGTGTCTCGATCTCGTCATCGAACAGGTCGATGCGGTACGGCTGCTTGCTGCCCATGGGGAACAGGTCGATCAGCGCCCCGCGCACGGCGAACTCGCCATGCTCGTAGACCGTGTCGACGCAGCGGTAGCCGCTGGCCTCGAGGCGCGTGCGCATCTGCTCGACGTCGATCTTCTGGCCCACGTCCAGCACCAGGCTGCTGCCCAGCAAGAAGCGCGTGGGGGCCAGGCGGTGCAGGGCGGTGGTCACCGGCACCACCAGGATGCCGTGGTCCAGCTCCGGCAGCCGGTACAGGCTGGCGATGCGCTGCGAGATGATGTCCTGGTGCGGCGAGAACAGGTCGTAGGGCAGCGTTTCCCAGTCGGGGAAGGGCAGCACCGGCAGGTCCGGGGCAAAGAAGCGCAGCTCCTGCTCCAGGCGATCGGCGGCCTGGCTGTCGGCGGTCAGCAGCAAGGTGAAGCGGCCGGCACTGCTGGCGGCTTCGGCGATGGCCAGGCTCAAGGCGGCACCGGGCAGGTTGCCCCAGGTGTGTTTGCCGGCCGTGGCCGACATTTGCGGTAGGCGCAGAACTGACACGGGAGATCGGACTCCAAGCGTTGCGGCAAAGAGGTCGATTGTACCGGTGAGCGGGCGCGCTGTCAGGCTCGAAAGGGCGTGGCGACGGGGCTTGTGGCCGGCGACAGGCGCTCATTGCCCGATACGCCGCGGGGCGTCATAATGTAGCCCCTTTTTTGTTCCCCTACATGTGGAAGGTTACCGTGACTCAGAAGCCCGACCAGTGTCTTGGTGAGTGGATCGATCGTGAAGCCCTGGCTGAAGCGATGATCCCGCTTATCGGTCAGCTCTACCGCAACAACAATGTGGTGAGCTCGATCTATGGCCGCAGCCTGATCAACCGTTCGGTTATCTCGATTCTCAAGGCCCACCGCTTTGCGCGTCACCGTCAGACCGACGAAACCGAACTGTCCGTCCACGAGACATTCCCCCTGCTCAAGGCCATGAGCGAGCTGAAACTGGGCGCCGCTTCGGTTGACCTGGGCAAGCTGGCCAACAAGTTCAAGCAGGAAGGCAATGGCCGCACTGCCGAGCAGTTCGTGCGTGAAGAGCTGGCCGATGTGGTCGGTCAGCAGAACGCCTCCGCACGCAAGGGCACCGACGTCGTGCTGTACGGCTTCGGCCGTATCGGCCGCCTGCTGGCGCGGATCCTGATCGAAAAGACCGGTGGTGGCGACGGCCTGCGCCTGCGCGCCATCGTCGTGCGCAAGGGTGCCGAAAACGACCTGGTCAAGCGCGCCAGCCTGCTGCGTCGTGACTCGGTGCACGGCCCGTTCGATGGCACCATCACCATCGACGAAGCCAACAACACCATCACCGCCAACGGCAACCTGATCCAGGTGATCTACGCCAAGAGCCCGAGCGAAGTCGACTACACCCAGTACGGCATCAAGGATGCGCTGATCGTCGACAACACCGGCGTATGGCGTGACGCCGACGGCCTGGGCCAGCACCTGGCCTGCCCGGGCGCTGCCCGCGTGATCCTCACCGCACCGGGCAAGGGCGCGCTGAAGAACATCGTGCACGGCATCAACCATGGCGACATCAGCGCCGATGACAAGATCATCTCCGCTGCTTCCTGCACCACCAACGCCATCGTGCCGGTGCTCAAGGCCATCAACGACCAGTACGGCATCGTCAACGGCCACGTCGAAACCGTTCACTCGTTCACCAACGACCAGAACCTGATCGACAACTTCCACAAGGGCAGCCGTCGTGGCCGTGCCGCGCCGCTGAACATGGTCATCACCGAAACCGGTGCCGCCACCGCAGCCGCCAAGGCACTGCCAGTGCTCAAGGGCAAGCTGACCGGCAACGCGATCCGCGTTCCGACGCCAAACGTGTCGATGGCCATCCTCAACCTGAACCTTGAGAAGGCCACCAGCCGCGAGGAACTCAACGAGTACCTGCGCCAGACCGCCATGCACTCCGAGCTGCACAAGCAGATCGACTACGTGAGCTCCCAGGAAGTGGTTTCCACCGACTTCGTCGGTTCGCGCCACGCCGGTGTGGTCGACGCTGAAGCGACCATCTGCAGCGACAACCGCGTTGTCCTGTACGTCTGGTACGACAACGAGTTCGGCTACAGCTGCCAGGTGGTTCGTGTGATGGAAGACATGGCCGGTGTGAACCCGCCAGCGTTTCCACGCTGATCCGCTTGTAATGCGTTGAAAAAACGGGAACCTTCGGGTTCCCGTTTTTTTTGGCCGGGTATTGTGTCGTCCATGCTGGCCTCTTCGCGGGTAAACCCGCTCCCACAGGGATACCGTAAGGCTGAAGTGACGGCAAACCTGTGGGAGCGGGTTTACCCGCGAAGAGGCCAGTGCAATCCGTCGAGAACTTGAATTTGCGCGCAGCACTCTTGTCCATCCTGATGCTCCTGGCTGGCTGCGAACAGGGCCCCACCCTCGAACGCTTCGGCGGCCCGACCATGGGCAGCAGCTACAGCATCCAGTACGTGCGCCAGGCCGGCGGCCCGGCGCCGGAGCGGGTGCAGGCGGCCGTCGAAAACATCCTGCAGTCCATCGACGCGCATTACTCCACCTACCGCGGTGACTCCACCGTCAGCCGCTTCAACCAGCTGCCGGCCAACCAGTGCCTGCCCGTCGATGCCGACATGCTCGAACTGGTCACCTTCGGCCAGCATCTGGCCGAGCAGAGCCAGGGCGCCTTCGACCTCACCGTCGAGCCGCTGCTGGACCTCTGGGGTTTCGGCCCGCAAGCCCGCCAACTCAAGGTGCCCGACGCCCAGGCGCTGGCCCTGGCCCGTCAGCGGGTCGGCTACCGCCACTTGCGCATCGAGGGCGAAAACCTGTGCAAGGACGCGCCGATCGAGCTGGACTTCAACAGCATCGCCGCCGGCCATGCGGTCGACCTGATCGCCGCGCACCTGCAAAAGATGGGCATCGACAGCTTCCTCGCCGAGGCCACCGGCGAGCTCAAGGCCGTGGGCCGCAAGCCCGATGGCAGCCCCTGGCGGGTGGCCCTGGAGCTGCCCCGCGAAGATCGTCAGGTCGCCCGCCAGGTCATTGCCGTGCAAGGGCTGGCGGTGTCGACCTCGGGTGACTATCGGCAGTATTTCGAGGACAATGGCCAGCGCTTTTCGCACACCTTCGATGCCCGCCTCGGGCGCCCGGTCGAACATGACCTGGCCTCGGTGACCGTGCTTGACGCTTCGGCCTTGCTGGCCGACGGCTACTCGACCCTGTTGTTGATCCTGGGGCCGCAGCAGGGCTGGGACTTCGCCATTGCCCAAGGTATCGCCGCGGTGCTGGTGACTCGGGCCGAAGGTGGCTTCGTCTCCCGTTCCACCCCGGCGTTCGAGCGGGCGCTGAAAGGCGAATGAAAGGCAAGCCACGGATGATCGCCACCATGGATTCGGTGAAACCACATGTAGTGCAGGCAAAAGTGGCCTACGACGCGACCAAGGGTTAATGTGCGCGGCGTTCACGCTTGATTAGACTGCACCCGAATTTTCTCATGGCGCTAAGGCGACATGATCGCGCCCCGCGGCCAGCCGGCCGGCGGGCCAGTTCTGAAGGAGTACGCATGGCTGTCTACAACTACGACGTAGTGGTGTTGGGTTCCGGCCCGGCCGGAGAAGGCGCGGCAATGAACGCCGCCAAAGCAGGGCGCAAGGTGGCCATGGTCGACAGCCGTCGCCAGGTCGGCGGCAACTGCACCCACCTGGGCACCATCCCGTCCAAGGCGCTGCGTCACTCCGTGCGGCAGATCATGCAGTTCAACACCAACCCGATGTTCCGCGCCATCGGCGAACCGCGCTGGTTCTCGTTCCCCGACGTGCTCAAGAGCGCCGAGAAGGTGATCAGCAAGCAGGTCGCTTCGCGTACCGGCTACTACGCCCGTAACCGCGTCGACGTGTTCACCGGCACCGGCAGCTTCGCCGACGAGCAAACCGTCGAAGTGGTCTGCCCCAACGGTGTGGTCGAGAAGCTCAACGCCAAGCAGATCATCATCGCCACCGGCTCGCGCCCCTACCGCCCGGCCGACATCGACTTCCACCACCCGCGCGTCTACGACAGCGACACCATCCTCAGCCTCAGCCACACCCCGCGCAAGCTGATCGTCTACGGTGCCGGGGTGATCGGTTGCGAATACGCCTCGATCTTCAGCGGCCTGGGCGTGCTGGTGGAGCTGGTCGACAACCGTGGCCAACTGCTGAGCTTCCTCGATTCGGAAATCTCCCAGGCGCTGAGCTACCACTTCAGCAACAACAACATCACCGTACGCCACAACGAGGAGTACGACCGGGTCGAAGGGCTGGACAACGGGGTGATCCTGCACCTGAAGTCGGGCAAGAAGATCAAGGCCGACGCCTTGCTGTGGTGCAACGGCCGTACCGGCAACACCGACAAGCTGGGCCTGGAGAACATCGGTATCAAGGTCAACAGCCGTGGCCAGATCGAAGTCGACAAGAGCTACCGCACCAGCGTGCCGAACATCTACGGCGCCGGCGACGTGATCGGCTGGCCGAGCCTGGCCAGTGCCGCCCACGACCAGGGCCGCTCCGCCGCTGGCAGCATCGTCGACAACGGCAGCTGGCGCTTCGTCGATGACGTGCCTACCGGCATCTATACCATTCCGGAGATCAGCTCGATCGGCAAGAACGAGCAGGAGCTGACCCAGGCCAAGGTGCCGTACGAAGTGGGCAAGGCTTTCTTCAAGAGCATGGCACGCGCGCAGATCGCCGGTGAGCCGCAAGGCATGCTGAAGATCCTGTTCCACCGCGAAACCCTGGAAATCCTCGGCGTGCACTGCTTCGGCTACCAGGCTTCGGAAATCGTCCACATCGGCCAGGCGATCATGAACCAGCCGGGTGAGCAGAACAATCTGAAGTACTTCGTCAACACCACCTTCAACTACCCGACCATGGCCGAAGCCTATCGGGTAGCTGCCTACGACGGCCTGAACCGGCTTTTTTGAGCGGCTCCGGCCGGTGGCCTGAGCCGGTCGGGGAGACCGATTTCAGCCCTACCCGAGGGTGGTCTTGGCCAAACCGGGAAAGTCTGTAATCAGGCTGTCCACGCCAAAATCAGCGAGCCGGCGCATCAGTGCCGGTTCGTTGACCGTCCACACCGACACGTGCAAACCCTGGCGCTGTGCCTTGATCAGGCGCTCGGGGGTGCACAGCGTCCAGTTCAACGCCAGCATCTCGCAACCGTAGTTCTGTGCGACCTTCAGCGGGTCGAGCCAGGCGTATTCGGCCACCAGGCCGCGCTTCACGTCGGGCACCAGTTCCTGGGCGGCGCCCAGCACTTCCCGTGAGCTCGAGGTGATGGTGACCTTGTCCAGCAGGCCATGCTGCTGGGCCAGTTCGCGAATCGCCAGCACGGTGGTGGCGGCGCGGGTGCGCGAGGCGCTCTTCACTTCAAGTTGCCAATGCTCGAACGGGCATTTCTCGAACAGCTCTTCCAGGCGCGGGATGGTGCAAGGCTGCACATGGCCCGGGCCGCCCTGGCGCGCGTCGTAGGTGACCAGGTCGGCAGCCGCGTGCTCGACCACCTTGCCGCGCCGGCCAGTGGTGCGCTTGAGCGTAGGGTCGTGGATCACCATCAGTTCGTTGTCGGCCGACAGGTGCAGGTCGAGTTCACAGCGGTTCACGCCGTGGGACAGGCATTGGCGGAAGCTGGTCAGGGTGTTCTCGGGGGCTTCGCCCTTGGCGCCGCGATGGCCATAGATCAGGGTCACGTTCGTTCCTTCAAATCAGAGAGAAGATGGCTCAGGAGGCGGGGTTGTTCTGTTCCAGTGCCTGGCGCCGTTGCTGTTGCTGGCGCTGCAGGATGTAGCGCGCCAGCAGCTGGCGTTGGGCGTCGGTCATGTCGATGAATTCGGTGCCCACCTCGAAGCTGCCATCGGGGCGCGGGTCGCAATGGGTGACGCGGCCACGCAGGAGCAAACCATGGGCGCGCGGCATCAGCACCATCTTCACTTTCACCCGCGTGCCGGCGCTGATCTGTTGGCGCTGGGCGAACTCGATGCCGCCTTCGGAAATGATCACCGGCTGCGGTTGGCCGACTTCGCCGAGCAGGGTTTGCGCGACCACGGCGCTGAGCAGGTCGAGGCGTTTGTTCTGGGCGCGCAGGAAGGCGGCGAGGGTACGGTCCTTTTCGCTCAGCTGGCGCAGCAGGTGCTGCGACTCGAAGTCGGACAAGTGCAGTTCGCTGAGCAGGTTGAACAGCTCTGAATCATCCTGCAACAGTTCTGTCTCAAGGGCTTCGGCCGCGCTGAGGGGGCTGATTTGAAGTGCGATCCGATCTTCGATGCGGTAGTATTCGCGGCGATCTTCTTCGTCTAATGTCGTCATGGCGAACCCAAGGTTACGGCGGTGGTCCGAGTGTAAAGCCGCCGTAGGCGCATCGCCACAAGGACGTTCCCTTTCATCCGAACAAGCCCCGACATGTTCAGACCTCTTTTCGTATTCATTGGTACGCGTTACACCCGTGCCAAACGTCGCAATCACTTTGTCTCGTTCATTTCACTCACTTCGATGATCGGCCTCGCCCTGGGCGTGGTGGTGATGATCGTGGTGTTGTCGGTCATGAACGGCTTCGATCACGAGATGCGTACCCGCGTGCTGGGGATGATCCCCCATGCCACGCTGGAGACCGGCCAGCCGCTCGACGACTGGCAGGGCCTTGCCTCCAAAGTAAAGCAGAATCCGCAGGTGTTGGCGGTTGCGCCGTTCACCCAGATGCAGGGCCTGCTGACGCATGAAGGCAAGGTGCAGAAAGTGCTGCTCAATGGCGTGGACCCGGCGCACGAGCGTGAAGTGTCGATCATCGACAAGTTCGTGCTCGATGGTGGCCTCGACAAGCTGGCACCGGGCGAGTGGGGCATCATGATCGGCGACAAGGCCGCGCAGAAGCTCGGCGTCGGCATCGGCGACAAGCTGACCTTCGTCGCCCCCGAAGTCAGCGTCACGCCAGCGGGCATGTTCCCGCGCATGAAGCGCTTCACCGTGGTCGGCATCTTCCACGTCGGCGCCGGCGAGATCGACGGTTATCTCGGCCTCACCAACATTACCGACCTGTCGCGCCTGCACCGCTGGAAACCCGACCAGGTCCAGGGCATTCGCCTCAAGTTCGACGACCTGTTCCAGGCCCCACGTGCCGCCTGGGCCATCGCCCAGCAGCTGGGCGAACAGGAGTTCTACCCGCGTGACTGGACCCGCACCCACGGCAACCTCTACCAGGCCATCCGCATGGAGAAATCCATGATCGGCCTGTTGTTGCTGCTGATCGTGGCGGTGGCGGCGTTCAACATCATTTCCACCCTGGTGATGGTGGTCAACGACAAGCGCGGCGACATCGCCATCCTGCGTACCCTGGGCGCGACGCCGGGCCAGATCATGGCCATCTTCATGGTCCAGGGCACGGTGATCGGTGTGGTAGGTACCTTGATCGGCGCGGTCGTCGGCATCCTCGGCGCGCTCAACGTCAGTGCGGCGATCGCCGGCATCGAGACGCTGATCGGGCACAAGTTCCTCAATGCCGACGTGTACTTCATCGATTACCTGCCTTCGCAGCTCCAGGCACAGGATGTGTGGATGGTCTGCGGTGCGGCATTGGTCCTGAGTTTCTTCGCCACCCTGTACCCGGCCTGGCGTGCCTCGCGCACCCAGCCTGCAGAGGCGCTACGTTATGAGTGAGTCGCGCATGAGTGATAAAGCCGTGTTGAGTTGCCGCAACCTGGGCAAGAGCTACGACGAGGGCCCGGAGTCGGTCCAGGTGCTGTCCGGCTTGAACCTTGAGCTGCACCCGGGTGAACGGGTAGCCATTGTCGGCAGTTCGGGCTCGGGCAAGAGTACCTTGCTCAACCTGCTGGGCGGCCTCGACACCCCGACCCAGGGCAGTGTCTGGCTGGCTGGTGAAGAGCTCTCGGCCCTCGGCGAGCGTGCCCGCGGGCTGCTGCGCAACCGCGCGCTGGGCTTCGTCTACCAGTTCCACCACCTGCTGGCAGAGTTCACCGCGCTGGAGAACGCCTGCATGCCGCTGCTGATCGGCAAGACGCCGATCGCCGAGGCCCGCGAGCGTGCTGAAGCACTGCTCAAGCGCGTCGGCCTGGGCCATCGCCTGAATCACAAGCCGGCCGAATTGTCCGGCGGTGAGCGCCAGCGTGTGGCGATCGCCCGCGCCCTGGTCAACCGCCCGGGCCTGGTGATGCTCGACGAGCCGACCGGCAACCTCGACCACCATACCGCCGTGGGTATCCAGGAACTGATGCGCGAGCTGTCCACGCAGTCGCAGACCGCATTTTTGGTGGTGACCCACGACCTCAACCTGGCGCGCCAGATGGATCGCGTGCTGAGCCTGGAAGACGGGCGCCTGGTGGCGATCTGAATCGCCTGCGCGGGGCGCCCTGAGGCGCCCCGGTTCACATTTATATTGGGTAACCCGGTTCATGTTCAGACCCTTGTCCTTGTTCATCGGTGCTCGCTACACCCGTGCCAAGCGTCGCAACCACTTCATCTCGTTCATCTCCATGACCTCGATGATCGGGCTGTCGCTTGGCGTGCTGGCAATGATCACGGTGTTGTCGGTGATGAACGGCTTCCAGCGCGAGATGAGCTCGCGCGTGCTTGGCCTGGTGCCGCATGCCGCCATCCTGGGGGTGCAGCCGCTGGATGACTGGCGCAAGGTCGCCGGCAGCGCCGAAGCCAACCCGGCGGTGATGGCCGCCGCGCCTATCACCGAAATGGAAGGCATGCTGTCGTACCGGGGGGCGATGCAGCCGATCCAGGTTGCCGGTATCGACCCGGCCGAGGAAGGCAAGGTCTCCATCGTCACCCAGCATATCGTCCAGGGCAGCCTTGAGGCGTTGCAGCCGGGTGACTACGGCGTGGTCATCGGCGAGCTGACGGCCCGGCGCTTTCGCCTCAACACCGGTGACAAGCTGACCTTGATCGTCCCCGAAGTCAGCAAGGAACCGGGCGGCATCACCCCACGCATGCAGCGTCTGACCGTGGTCGGCATCTTCAAGGTGGGCGCCGAACTGGATGGCTCCCAGGCCTACATCCACATCGCCGACGCCGGCGAGATGCAGCGCTGGGCCCCGGGCCAGGTGCAGGGCGTGCGCCTCAAGCTGCATGACCTGTATGCCGCGCCGCAGGTGTCCAAGGCGATTGCCGCAGGCCTTGGTGATGCTTACCGCGCCGATGACTGGTCGCACACCCAGGGCAGTCTGTTCAGCGCCATGAAAATGGAAAAGACCATGATCGGCCTGCTGCTGATGATGATCATCGCGGTGGCGGCATTCAACATCATCGCCACCCTGGTGATGGTGGTGAACGACAAGGGCGCGGACATCGCCATCCTGCGCACCATCGGCGCCACCCCTGCGCAGATCATGGGCACCTTCATGGTCCAGGGCAGCCTGATCGGCATCGTCGGCACCTTGCTCGGTGGTGTGCTCGGGGTGGCCCTGGCGTTGAACGTCAGCGCGGTGGTCGGTTGGCTGGAGCGGGTCAGTGGCCAACACATCTTCACCTCCGACATCTACTTCATCAGCAGCCTGCCGTCCGAGCTGCAGTGGGGCGATGTGGCGCTGATTTGCACGGCGGGGCTGGTGATGAGCTTCCTGGCGACGATCTACCCGGCGTATCGCGCCTCGCAGATCGAGCCGGCGATGGCGTTGCGCTACGAGTAAGGCTTCAAGTTGTCATCGCGGGGCAAGCCCGCTCCCACAAAGGCAGGCTTGCGCGAGTCCTGTGGGAGCGGGCTTGCCCCGCGATGGGCTGCAAAGCAGCCCCGGTTCACGGTCTGTCAGGTAGCTCGATCACAAACCGCGTCCAACCATCCGCGCACTCTGCCCTGATGCTTCCCCCATGCGCCTGCACGATCGAGCGGGTGATCGCCAAGCCCAACCCTGCATGCTCGCTGCTGCCTTCCTGGCGGGCCGGGTCTGCCCGATAGAAACGGTCGAACAACCGCTCCAGCAAGGCTGGCGCAATTGCCGGCCCCTGATTGGCCACCAAGATGCGCAGCCCGGGCTCCAGCGTCACGCGGATCTCGCCTGCGGCAGGGGTGAAGCGCAGGGCGTTGTCCAGCAGGTTGGACAGGGCCCGGCGCAGCATGTGCCGGTCACCTTCGGTGTGCGCCGCCCCCTCGCGCAGCAGCCGCACCTCGGCGTCTTCGGCCAGCGGCGCGTAGTACTCCAGCAATGCATCCACCTCCGCCGCCAGGTCCAGTGGCTGGCGGCTGGGCATCAGCAGGCCGTGGTCGGCCTTGGCCAGGTAGAGCATGTCGTTGACCAGCTGGGCCATCCACTGCAGCTCTTCCAGATTGCCGTGCAACGCTTCGCGGTATTCCTCGAGGCTGCGCGGGCGGGTGAGGGTGACCTGGGTGTGGGTGAGCAGGTTGGACAGCGGCGTACGCAGCTCGTGGGCGATGTCGGCAGAGAACGCCGACAGGCGCTGGAAGGCGTCATCCAGACGCTGCAGCATGGCGTTGACCGTGGCGCCCAGCTCGGCCAGCTCTTCGGGCAACTGCGCCAGCGGCAGGCGCGTGGTCAGTGAGCGGGCGTTGACGCTGGCGGCCACCTTGCCCATCTGCCGCAGCGGCTTGAGCCCGCGGCGCGCGGCCCAGGCGCCGAGCAGCGCGGTGGCCAGCGCGGACAGGCCGACGGTGAGCCAGATCAGGCGCTGCATGCTCTGCAGGAAGTGTTGGTGATGGGTGATATCGAGGAAAAGGGTTAGCTGCGGGGCGCTTGGCTGGTGGTCTGCCAGCGCGGTGCTCAGGCTGCGGTAGTCGATGCCGCTGGTATGCAGGGTCGCAAGGCCCGCGTCGCGCGGTTCGTCCGGCAGGCCGGGACGGCTGTCGAACCAGGTTGTGCCGTCGGCGCCCCGCAAACGCAGGGCCAGCTCGGACTGGTGGCTCAGTTCGTCGCGCAACAGGGGCAGGCGTGAGCGCAGCTGCTCAGGCGTGGCCACACCCTCGAGCAGGCTGCGCATCAATGATAGCCGGCCGCTGAGCAACTGCTGGTCGAGTTCGACGAAGTGCTGTTCGCTGGCGCGGCTGAACAACAGCCCGGCGCCCAGCGAGACGCTGGCGGTGCAGGCGGCGAACAGCAGGGCCAGGCGGCCGCCGAGGGACAGGCGGCGCATCAGTCCTGGCGCTCTTCGAGCACATATCCCATGCCGCGCACGGTGTGGATCAGCTTGGTGGCGTGGCTGTCGTCGATCTTCAGACGCAGGCGGCGGATGGCCACTTCGATGACATTGGTGTCGCTGTCGAAATTCATGTCCCACACCTGGGATGCGATCAGCGACTTGGGCAGCACCTCGCCCTGGCGGCGCAGCAGCAGTTCGAGCAGGGCGAACTCCTTGGCTGTCAGGTCGATGCGTTGGCCCGAGCGTTCGGCGCGGCGGCGGATCAGGTCCAGGCGCAGGTCGGCGAGCATCAGGCAGGTGTCCTGGCTGGCGCTGGCGCCGCGGCGCAGCAGGCTGCGCACGCGGGCCAGCAGCTCGGAGAAGGCGAACGGCTTGACCAGGTAATCGTCGGCGCCCAGCTCCAGGCCGTGCACGCGGTCTTCGACGGCATCGCGGGCGGTGAGGAACAGCACCGGGGTGGCCAGGCCCGCCTGGCGCACCGCCTGGAGTATCTGCCAGCCATTGCGCCCGGGCAGCATCACGTCGAGGATCAGCAGATCGTGGTCGCCGGTCAGCGCCAGGTGCTGGCCAGTGTCGCCGTCACCGGCCAGCTCGGTGTTGAAACCGGCCTCGCTCAGGCCCTGGGCCAGGTATTGGCCGGTCTTGGCCTGGTCTTCGACGATCAGTAGTTTCATGGGTGTCCACAGTTCTGAAGGGTCTCTCGGGCCCTGTGGGAGCGGGTTTACCCGCGAATGCGTCGGTGCATTCACTGCAGCATTCGCGGGTAAACCCGCTCCCACAAAGACAGTGCTCGAAATCATACGTGACGATCCGCTGCCTCGCCCAAGCTGACAAAGTTGTAATCTTCCTGTCAGCCAGCTGCCAGCCGGCGCTTTCCAAAATGGCCTCATTCTCGCTGCAGTTACCGGAGTTAACATGAAGCACCTGTTCATCACCGCCGCCCTTGCGCTGGTCAGCCTGCCCACCTTCGCCGACGAAGCACAGCACTTTGCCTTCGGCGAACCGGCGCCGGCAGCCAAGGCCACCCGTACCGTCGAGGTCGTGCTCAAGGACATCGCCTTCGAGCCCAAGAGCCTCAAGGTCAAGGCCGGTGAAACGGTACGTTTCGTACTGATCAACGAAGGCAAGCTGCCCCACGAGTTCAACCTGGGTGACAAGGCCATGCATGCCGAGCACCAGAAAGAAATGGTGGCGATGCAGGGCAAGATCTTCACCGCCGGCATGAACCACGAGGGCATGGACCATGGCCAGATGGACCACGGCCAGATGAGCCAGGGCGGCCACGTGCACGGCGGCGGCAACACCGTGCTGGTGCAGCCCGGCCAGCGCGCCGAGCTGACCTGGACCTTCCGCAGCTCGGCGCCCATCGAGTTCGCCTGCAACGTACCTGGGCACTACCAGGCCGGCATGGTCGGCCCGTTGACCATCGAGTAGCTTGCGCTCCAAGGCGGGGTGTAAAACCGGTAGACTAGGGGCATTTTCGAACCTTCAGGTCAGTTTCCATGCATCCCGCTGCCGAACACTCCCCGCTGGGCAAGTCCAGCGAATACATCGCCACCTACACCCCCGAGCTGCTGTTCCCCATTCCGCGCCTGGCCAAGTGGGCCGAGCTTGGTGTCAGCGGCGACGCCCTGCCGTGGCAGGGCGTGGATTTCTGGAACTGCTTCGAGCTGTCCTGGCTGCTGCCGTCGGGCAAACCGGTGGTGGCCATCGCCGAGTTCGCCATTCCCTGCGACTCGCCGAACATCATCGAATCGAAGTCGTTCAAGCTGTACCTCAACTCGCTGAACCAGACCGTGTTCGCGTCGCTGGCCGAGCTGCAGGCCTGCCTTGAGAAAGACCTGTCCGGTGCCGCCGGCAAGCCGGTGCTGGTCAAGGTGCGCACCCTGGCCGAGGTCGAAGCGCAAGGTGTGACCGCCTTGCCGGGCCAATGCATCGATGCGCTGGATATCACCATCAGCAACTACGAACAGCCACAGCCCGAGTTGCTGCGCTGCTCCGCAGAGCGTGTGGTGGAAGAGACCGTGCACAGCCACCTGCTCAAGTCCAACTGCCCGGTGACCGGCCAGCCGGACTGGGGCAGTGTGGTGGTGGAGTACAAGGGGCGGGCGCTGGATCACGCCAGCTTGCTGACCTATCTGATCAGCTTCCGCCAGCATGCCGATTTCCATGAGCAGTGCGTGGAGCGCATCTACCTGGATTTGAAGAAGCTGCTGCAGCCGGAGCACCTGACCGTGTATGCGCGGTATGTGCGCCGGGGTGGGCTGGACATCAACCCTTACCGCAGCACGCGGGCGATCAGCCCGCAGAACCTGCGCTTGGTTCGTCAGTAAATCGGGGCCGCGCTGCGGCCCATCGCGGGCAAGCCCGCTCCCACATGTATCGCGCACCTTCACGGCCTGCGCTGTACCTGTGGGAGCGGGCTTGCCCGCGATGGGCTGCAACGCAGCCCCGATCGATTTGAGGGGTCAGATCCCCATGCTGTGCAACGAATTGACGATGCTGCGCAAGGTGGCGGTCAGGTCGGGATGGTCGGCCTCGAAGCGCTCGATGGCGAGGTTCACGCCATCCACCAAGTTGTTGTCCGGCGTGGCTTCCTCGAGTTTCAGTTGAGCCTCGATCTGCCGGGCTTCTTCATGCAGGTTGGCCAGCTCTTCTTCCGAAAGCGGCACGTTGCGGTCCAGTTGCTCGCGCAGGCTGTTGAGGCGCTCTTGCAGTTCGCGGGCAGGCATTGTTCGTTCTCCATCAATGGCTTGGCAAGGCATGGACCTCGGCGCAATGGTAAAGGTTCGTGCCTGACCTCTAGCGTAATCCACCTGCCGGTGCTTTGCATGACCCGTATCAACGCGGATGTGTCAGGGCTTCTCGCCCTTGTGTCGGCGTAGGGCGATGTCCGACAGGCAGGTGTCGAGGGACTCCAGATGGTCGATGACCGAATGCACGCCCAGGCCGAACAGCTCGAGCGTGGCCTTGCCGCGGGCACGCTCCTGCTCCTGTTGGGTCATGGCCTGCCACTGGCTTGAGGCCTGGTCGCAGGACGGGCTGCAGGCGGCCAGGCCGACGGTCCACAACCCGGCGTTCAGGCCCGACTGCAGCAGCAGCGGTTCGCCACTGATCAGCACGCAGCCGTCCAGTCGCTGGCTTTCGAGGGCCATCAGGGCGTGCCAGCAGGCATCGGGCGCCGGCCATTTGCAGCCGTTGCCGGGCAGGCCCGGCAGCCAGTCAGGGAGTACGCGGGTCAGCTGTTTGCTCGCGCTGGGGCTGACCTCGTCGAGCCAGATGCAGGGCACTTGCCGGGCGCGCAGACTGGCCAGCAAGGCCAGGGCGCCGGGGGCGGGCAGGGGGCTGCCGTTGCTGGCCTGGACCAGGCAGCCACGCAGGCCGAACAGCACGGCAGTAAAGGCGGGTGCGTCTTGCATGGCAACTTCCCTGAAATACCCTGCAGGCTATCGGGCGTTTGTTACCGTGCGATGACTGCAACAGTTGTTCACAAAATGTTGAGCAAATATATGTAAAGCTGTTTATCAGCCAGCGAGCCATTATACTGGCGCCTTGTTCGCAGCGCGCCGAGGGCCGTTGCCGCCGTGAAATCCGATGGAGAAACATCTATGCGTAGGATCGGTGCCGGAGTGATCGAGCGACTCACCCAGGCCTGTGTCTGCGCCAGCCTGTTGCTGGCGCCCGTGGCAGCCACCCAGGCGGCCACCGAGGACGACCCGTGGGAGACGGTCAACCGACCGATCTTCAAGTTCAACGATGTGCTGGATACCTACGCCCTCAAGCCCCTGGCCCAGGGTTACCAGGCCGTCACCCCGCAGTTCCTCGAAGATGGCATCCACAACATCTTCCGCAACCTGGGTGATGTGACCAACCTGGCCAACAACGTGCTGCAACTCAAGCCGCGTGCGGCGGGCATCGACACGGCTCGTTTGATCGTCAACACCACCTTCGGCCTGGGCGGCTTCTTCGATGTCGGCACCAAGATGGGCCTGCAGCGCAGCGACGAAGACTTCGGCCAGACCCTCGGTTACTGGGGCGTGCCCAGCGGCCCCTACGTGGTCATCCCGCTGCTCGGCCCAAGCACCGTGCGTGACGGCCTGGCCAAGTACCCGGACACCTACACCGAACCCTACCGCTATATCGACCACGTGCCGACGCGCAACTCGATCTTCGCGCTGGACGTGATCGATACCCGCGCCAGCCTGTTGCCTGCCGAGAAGCTGATTCAGGGTGACAAGTACATCTTCATCCGCAACGCCTACCTGCAGAACCGTGAGTTCAAGGTCAAGGACGGCGAAGTCGAAGACGACTTCTAAGCCTTGTCGATGTGAAAAAGGCGACCTTTGGGTTAATGCCAGTCAGTTAGTTGGGGCTGCTTTGCAGCCCTTCGCGGGTAAACCCGCTCCCACAGGATCGCGCAAAGTCTGAATCGAGCGCTGTACTTGTGGGAGCGGGTTTACCCGCGAAGGGTCGCGTAGCGACCCCAATTGGCTCAACTGGCATTGCCCCATGACCCGCCTTTGCTCCCTCCACGCCGTCCGCCGCGCCCTGCGCCCGGGCGGTGTGCACCTGCTCTGGCTGCGCTACCAGCCGCCCTATCACTGGCCCTCGACCCAGGCGTTCCTGGCTGCGCGCTGCATCCCCGGTATCGAAACCTTCATAGATGGCGTGTACCGGCGCAGTTTCGTCCATTGCGGGCGGCAGGGCGTGCTGGAAGCGACCCCGGTAGCAGGCCCCTGGCTGCAGGTACGTCTGCATCACGTAGCGCCGGCGCTGTTGCCGGGGTTGATCGCACGCCTGCGCCGGGTCTACGACCTGGATGCGTGTCCTGCACAAATCGTCGCCGGGCTGGCCGGTGATGCGCTGATGGCCGGGCTGCTCGCCGCGCGCCCCGGTTTGCGAGTACCCCAGGGCTGGGATGCGTTCGAACAGGCCATGCGCACGGTGCTCGGCCAGCAGATCAGCGTGGCCGGGGCGATGACTTTGGCCGGGCGCCTGGTGGCGCGGCATGGGGCGTTGCTGCAGGTGAAGGCGGCGGCGCTGAGCCATGTATTTCCATCGGCCATGGCCGTGGCAGCGGCTGAACTCGAAGGGCTGGGTATGCCACGGGCGCGGGCGGCAACCCTCGGCACCCTGGCCAGGGCGTTGCTCGAGCAGCCTAACCTGCTGCACCCTGGGCAAACCCTGGACGCGGTGCTCGCACGTTTGTGCAGCTTGAAGGGCATCGGCCCGTGGAGTGCCCACTACCTGGCCCTGCGCCAGGTGGGGGCCAAAGATGCTTTGCCGTTGGGCGATGTGGCACTGGTCAAGGCCCTGCGCCTGCTGGAGGGGCCGCAGGCGCTGCTGGCCGAGCGGGCCTTGGCCTGGCGGCCATGGCGCGCTTATGCGGCGCAGCACCTGTGGGCATCGTTGGCGCTCACTGGCCCGACTGGCGCCAGCTGACTTCGCTGATGCCGTAGCGCTCGGCCATCGGCCGGCTGACTTTGCGGATCTTCTCGCGGTCGTAGCGACCGATACGACCCACACCGGCATCGCAACTGGCCCAGTGCCAGGCCTCGGCGTTGTCCATCCGCTCGGCGCGGATGATGAACGTCTTGTGCTGGCCGTGCAGTGCGTAGTCGATCACGTAGAGTTTGGCGTCGATCATCGGGGTTCCTTTGGTCAAGCGGGTCCATGCCTGATTGTGGGAGCCGCCCCAGGGCGGAAAAGTTTTACCCGATGCGGGTGACTGGGGACGAACGGTCATGTGCCTGCCATCTGTCGCCAAGTTGCCGTCAATGATCGAACCCTGCCTGCAGGGTGGTTTTCTTCCACTAAGGTGCTAGAGGATCTTGCGCGTCATCATTGCCCGGGTGAATGGACCAACCCCAGGGCATGGGCAATATCAATTGGCACTGCGCCGGTTTACGGCGTAACCACACACAACAGGCCATCCAGCATAGAGAGGGTCGTACCATGTCGTTGATAGGCGTTTCGATGCTTGAGATGCGGCAAATGATCGAACAGGGCTGCCTGCCCGATCACTGTGAGGTGAGCTGCCCGGACGGCGAACACCTCACCATCCGCCTGAGCCAGGGCGACAACCTGGGAGAGTGCTTCACCACCGAGGTGTCGGTGGCCAGCCTCAACAGTTGCCGTGACCTGGTGGCGCTGGTGGCGCAGCTCAAACAGCACCACCACGCGCAAGCGCAGACGTTCAAGGCTATCGCCTGAGGGCGTCGTGCCCGGTCGGCCCAGGTGTGCTGACCGGGCGCTGTTCAGGCGGTTTCGCCGCCATTGAACAACGCCTTATTGCAACTCGAGCAGCAGATTCAACCCACCATCACCGCACCGACCTTGCTCGCGGACCACGCCGCGGTAGTTGCGGCCATCCCAGACAAACGCCACGCTGTGGGCGCGCTCGACCTTGTCCGGCAGCGGCGGGCAGATATGCAGGCGCAACGCAGGGCGGCCTTGCAGGGTGAGGGCGGCGAGTTGTGCCTGGCATTCGACGCTCGAGGCCACCGGGCCGAACAGGGTGTCGCGGACATAATCCAGTTGCAGGCAGGCATTGGGTGCGCGGCAGGGCATCTTCATGGCGCTGCGGGAGAGCAAGTGAGCATGGCAGGGCTCCTGGCGAAAGATGGCGAGGCATCAAACGTTGGAGGCCAGAAAGGGGGCGATGTTCAAACCATGACGAGGGAAATTTTGCCGTTGTCGATCCCTCTGTGGGAGCGGGTTTACCGGAGTGCCGGACCACCGCGAAGCAGGCGGCGCGGTGGATGGCACCGGCTGCGCCGGTGTTCGCGGGCAAGCCCGCTCCCACAGGGACTGCGCCAGATTTTAGATTTGATGCAAGACAGTTGCTCCTACACAGTCGCGTTTCAGCCCTCGGCGAACTGGCGCAGGCGTTCGCCGTCCAGGCGATAGCGAATCCACTCATCCTGCGGCTCGGCGCCCAGCGACTGGTAAAAGCCGATCGCCGGCTCGTTCCAGTCCAGTACGCTCCATTCAAGACGCCCGCAGTTGTTTGCCAGCGCCTCCCGGGCAATGTGGCGCAGCAGCGTGCGCCCGGCGCCGTCACCGCGTTGCTGTGGGGTGACGTACAGGTCTTCGAGATAGATGCCGTTGCGCCCCAGCCAGGTGGAGTAGCTGTAGAAGTACACGGCAAAACCGATGGCCTGGCCTTCGCGCTCGCAGATCAGGCTGCGCACGGTGCTGCCTTCATCGAACAGGCTGTGCTCGATATCGGCGAGGCTGGCCACCACTTCGTGGCGGGCGCGCTCGTAGTCGGCCAGCTCGGTGATGAAGGCGAGGATTTGCGCGGCATCGCTGCGCACGGCAGGGCGAATGGTCAGGCTCATGGTTGGGCTTCCTTGTGTATGGGCTGTCGCCATCGTACTGGCCCGTTGGCACAGAAGCGATACGACCAGTTCAGTAGAGTGTATTCATGCAATTTTACTTAACTGTACCGGTTAGCCGCTGCACGGCTCCGTTACTGTGTGGCAATACATAACGAGAAACCCGGAAGACTGCCGCCATGCTTGCCTCGCTCGACCTGCTCACTGCCTTCGTGCTGTTCGCCTTTGTATCCTCCATCACCCCCGGCCCCAACAACACCATGTTGCTGGCCTCGGGGGTCAACTTCGGTGTGCGCCGCAGCATCCCCCATGCGCTGGGCATCAGCATCGGCTTCGCGGTGATGGTGCTGGCGGTGGGCCTGGGGCTGGGCGAGGTGTTCAAGGCATGGCCGCCGCTGTACAGCATCCTGCGCTATGCCGGCGCCGCCTACTTGCTGTACCTGGCGTGGAAGATCGCTACCTCCGGGCCGATGTCCGGTGACACTGCCGGCAGCCGCAAGCCCCTGGGTTTCTGGGGCGCAGCAGCCTTTCAATGGGTCAACCCCAAGGCCTGGGTGATGGCGGTGGGGGCGATCACCACCTACACCCCGGCCCAAGGCTATGTGTTCAATGTGATCGTCATCGCCGCCGTGTTCGGCCTGGTCAACCTGCCCAGCGTCGGGGTCTGGGTGATGTTCGGCAGTGCCTTGCGCAACCTGTTGCGCAATCCGCGTGCGGTGGTGCTGTTCAATGTCCTGATGGCCGTGCTGTTGGTGATTTCGCTGTATCCGCTGTTGTTTGTAGAATCGTCGTTTTCCTAGAACCGACGAGTGCAGTAAATAGATGGAGTTGATTCCCTGGTCCCATGAGTGCGCCGAAGGCTTCACCCTGCGCGGCTGGCGCATGCCGCCCAGTGGCCGGCCTTTGCTGCATTTCCTGCACGGCAACGGCTTCTGCTGCCTGGCCTACCAGCCCATGCTGCTGCGCCTGGCGGAGCACTTCGACCTGTGGCTGAGCGATGTACAGGGCCATGGCGACAGTGATCACGGCGGCAACTTCGTTGGCTGGAACCGCACGGCGGCGCTGGCGGTGGAAGCGTTCGAGGCAGGGCGTGGCGAATACGGCGACGTGCCTCGCTTTGCCGTCGGCCACAGTTTCGGCGGCGTGCTCACCGGCCTGATCCTGGCCGACCAACCGCAACTGTTCCAGCGCGCGGTGCTGCTCGACCCGGTGCTGTTCAGCCGGCGCATGCTGGGGGTGATGGGCGCCGCCGCGCTGGTCGGCCTGCACCGGCGTCACGCCCTGGCGCGCAAGGCCGCGACCCGCCGCAGCCACTGGCCGGATCGTCAGGCCGCGCTGGCCGCGCTGCAGGGGCGCGGCATCTTCAAGGGCTGGAGCGAAACCGCGCTGCACGCCTATGTGGAGCATGCCATCGGCGATTGCGGCGAAGGCGTGGTGCTCAAGTGCCGGCCCAGCCGCGAGGTGGAGATCTTCAGTTCGTTCCCGGCGCGCATGTGGCAGCAACTGCTGGCCATCCACACCCCCACACGCATCCTCTACGGTGAACACACTTATCCGTTCGTGCCCCACTCGGTGCAGCGCCTGGCCAGGCTGAACAATCAGGTGAGTGCGCAGCAGGTGGCGGGTGGGCATTGCTTCATGCAGGAAGACCCGGCAGCGGCGGCGGAGCAGGTCGTGGCGTTTCTAGGGGGCTGATGGCCGGCTTGTCGCTGGGTAGTGGTGTCCATTTCGCGACGATAGGTTGCCGATTCACGCGCGAACGACAAGCGCAGATTCCTTACGCTGGCGCTCCCCCAAAACGGATGGAGCCCAATCATGAACCAGGCGGTCAGCCCAGACTCACAACAGGTCCTCGAACGGCAGCAGCGGCGGCAACGCTGGCTGCGCCTGGGCCTGTGCGGCGGCCTGGGGCTGGCGGTACTCGGCTACGGCGCGTACTGGTGGCTGGATGCACGTTTTCTGCAGCAGACCGACGACGCCTATGTGCGCGCCGACTGGGCGCCGGTCAGTGCCCGGGTCAGTGGCTACGTGGCCGATGTGCTGGTGGCCGACAACGCGCAGGTCAAGGCCGGCGACCTGCTGGTGCGCCTGGACCCGCGCGACTTTCGCGAGCGCCTGCGCCAGGCGCAAGCACGCCTGGCGGTGAGCGAGGCGGCGGTGCAGGTGCAGCGCATGCGCCTGCACACCTTCGCCGCTGAACAGGACGAGCAGGTACAGGTGATCGCCCGTGCCGCCGCCGAACAGCTCGGTAGCCGCGGCGAGGCCCAGCGTGCCGAGGCCGACTGGCAGCGCTACCAGCGCCTGGCCGCGTCCCAGGCGGTCAGTGTGCAACGCACCGAGCAGGCCCGCGCCACGCGTATCCAGGCCAGCGCGCTGCAGCACGCAGCCGCAGCCGAGCTGGCCCGCCAGCATGCGCGCAAGGCCGTGCTGGCCCAGCAGGGCCGGCAGTTGCAGGCCGAATTGCAGCAGCGCCAGGCCGACCTGGAACAGGCCCGCGCCGAAGCGGCCCTGGCCCGTAGCGCACTGGCCGATACCGAGATCCGCGCCCCCTTCGATGGCGTGGTCGGCCAGCGCAAGGTGCGCCAGCAGCAGTACGTCACCCCCGGGCTGCCACTGCTGGCGGTGGTGCCGGTGGCGCAGGCCTATGTGGTGGCCAACTTCAAGGAAACCCAACTGGCGCGGCTGCGCCCCGGGCAGGCGGTCAACCTCGAAATCGATACCTTCGGCCAGCACTGGCGTGGCACGGTCGACAGTGTTTCGCCTGGCTCGGGCGCGGTATTCGCGCTGCTGCCA
Source organism: Pseudomonas sp. zfem004 (assembly GCF_032621715.1). NCBI lineage: Bacteria > Pseudomonadati > Pseudomonadota > Gammaproteobacteria > Pseudomonadales > Pseudomonadaceae > Pseudomonas > Pseudomonas sp. zfem004. The sequence continues at coordinate 117,720 of NZ_JAVYJF010000009.1, forward strand.
CCGGACAATGCCACCGGTAACTTCACCAAGATCGTCCAGCGCTTCCCGGTGCGCATACAGCTTGAGCCGCCGCCGGGCGATGCCCCGCGGCTGCTGCCGGGCATGTCGGTAATTGCCACGGTGGATACCCGATGAGCGCTGACGAAAAAGTTTCCCTGCGCGCTTGGGTGGCAGTCGTCGGCGGCCTGTTTGGCTGCTTCATGGCCGGCATGAACGTGCATGTCACCAGCGCTGCGTTGCCGGAAATCGAGGGGGCGCTGGGGGCCAGCTTCGAGGAAGGTTCGTGGATTTCCACCGCCTACCTGGTGGCCGAGATCAGCATGATCCCGCTGACCGCCTGGCTGGTGCAGGTGTTTTCGCTGCGCCGGGTGATGCTGGTGGGCTCAATGGTGTTCCTGGCCAGTTCGGTCAGCTGCGCCCTGGCCCCAAGCCTTGCGGCAATGATCAGCTTGCGGGTGATCCAGGGAGCCTCCGGCGCGGTGCTGATCCCGCTGTCGATGCAACTGATCATCACCGAACTGCCGGCCAGCCGCCTGCCCCTGGGCATGGCGCTGTTCAGCCTGGCCAACAGCGTGGCCCAGGCCGCCGGGCCATCGATCGGCGGCTGGCTTACCGACCTGTACTCCTGGCGCTGGATCTTCCTGTTGCAATTGCCGCCGGGTATCGCCCTGCTGGCGGCGGTGGCCTGGTCGATCAGGCGCCAGGCCGGCGATCACGGCGCGTTGCGCAAGGCCGACTGGCTCGGTATCGCCGCCATGGCACTGGGCCTGGGCGCACTGCAGATCGTGCTGGAGGAGGGCGGGCGCAAGGACTGGTTCGATTCGCCCTTCATCATCACCTTCAGCCTGGTCGCCGGGTGCGCGTTGGCGCTATTCATTCAGCGCCAGCTTTGGGGTGGGCGTGCGTTCATCAACCTGCGGCTGTTGGGCAGCTACAACTTCGGTGTCGCCAGCCTGGCCATGGCGGTGTTCGGTGCGGCGACCTTCGGCCTGGTGTTCCTGGTGCCCAACTACCTGTCGCTGGTGCAGGGCTACAGTGCCAGCGAGATCGGCAAGAGCCTGATCGCCTATGGCCTGGTGCAGTTGCTGCTGGCGCCGCTGCTGCCGCGCCTGATGCGCTGGCTCAACGCCAAGCTGCTGGTGGCCGGCGGTTTCGCCATCATGGCCCTGGGCTGCTGGCTGGGCGCGCAACTGACGGTGGATGCGGGCAGCAATGTGATCATTCCCTCCACCGTGGTGCGCGGCATCGGCCAGCCGCTGATCATGGTGGCGCTGTCGGTACTGGCGGTCAAAGGCCTGGACAAGGCCCAGGCCGGCTCGGCCTCGGCGTTGATCTCGATGCTGCGCAACCTGGGTGGCGCCTTGGGCACGGCCTTGTTGACGCAACTGGTGTCGCAGCGCGAGCGCTTCCATTCGGTGCGCATCGGCGAGGGGCTGACGCTGTTCGACGGCGCGTTGCAGCAGCGGCTGCCGGGCGGGATGGTCGACCCGCAGTCGCCCGAGGTGATGCAAACCCTGGCGCTGATCGACCGCAGCGTACGCGAGCAGGCGTACCTGATGGCTTACTCGGATGCGTTCTTCCTGGCTTGCGTGGCGTTGCTGGGGTGCGCGCTGGCGGCGTTGCTGTTGCGCAGCCGTTGACAGCTCGTTTACCCATCCAGTGAATTTTCCCTGGCAGCCTGCGACTATGGACATTCCCTGACTGCGGAACACCCACCATGCCCCGCCCGATCATCCTCCCGCTCGCCGAGAACTACCGCCACGGCGAGCACATCGCTGCGCACTGCCACGACCGCGCGCAGCTGATCCACGCCATCAGCGGCGTGATCACGGTCACTGCCCGGGAGGGCAGCTGGGTGGTGCCGCCCGGGCGTGGGGTATGGGTGCCAGCGGCCAGCGAGCATGAGTTGCGGATGGCCGGCGTGGTTCGCATGCGCACCCTGTTCGTCGACGCTGATGCGCGCCCGGACCTGCCGCGCCAGTGCCAGGTGATCGAGATCTCGCCGCTGCTGCGCGAGCTGATCATCCGGGCCATGGACATAGCGCCCGATCACCCGCCCCATGGGCGCGAGGCGCGGATCATGCACCTGATCCTCGACGAGATCCGCGTGTTGCCGGTGGCCGCCCTGCATGTGCCCAGCCCACGCTCGCCGGCCTTGCAGGCGCTGTGCGAGGCGCTGCGCCTGGCCCCGGCAGAATACTGGAGCCTGGCCCGGGCGGCGGCGCACTGTGGGCTCAATGCCCGCACCCTGACCCGCGCGTTCCAGCGCGAGACTGGCCTGAGCCTGGTGCAGTGGCTGCGGCGCATGCGCCTGCTGGCCGGGCTGGATGCGCTGGCGGCCGGGCAATCGGTGCTGACGGTGGCGCTGGACCAGGGCTACGACAGCCCCAGCGCGTTCAGTGCGATGTTCCGGCGCACGCTGGGGGTTTCGCCGTCGGTCTACTTCGGCCGGGGCGGCGAGGCGGGCTAGTCTTTTTGCGGTGTGCCGAACAACCCGGTCCAGTAGATCCCGGCGTCGCTTTTCGGGTCTGTTGCGTAGGCTGCGCCGAGGTCGCGGAAGTCCGGGTTCATCAGGGTGGCGCAATGCCCGGGGCTGGCCAGCCAGCCATCGACCACCTTGCGCACGGTATCGCTGCCGGCGGCGATGTTCTCGCCAATCTGCTGGTAGCTGTACCCGGCCAGTTCGGCGCGGTCGCCCGGTGTGCGGTCGTCGCGGTCGATGTGGTCGAAGAAGTTCTGGTTGGCCATGTTGCGCGTGTGGTTGGCGGCGGCGCCGGCCAGCACGGTGTTCCAGCTCAAGGCGGGTGCGGCGGGGAAGGGCTGGCCACCGCACTGGCGCGGTACGCCGCGTGCGGCGTTGATCGCCTGCAGCAGCTTCTGCCCTTCGGCCTGCCAGTCACCCAGGCGCCCGCTGAGCAACGGCCGGGCGAGCACGATGCGCCAGTCGCGGCCCTCCTGGCTCACGCCGATGTCGACGAACTGCGGGTCGAGCACCACCTGGCAGAAGCTTTCTTCGATGGCTTTCATTGCCGCCTTCGCGTCGCGTGGTCCGGACAGGCTGATGGCCTGCACGTTGACCATGGGGTAGGCGGCGCGGCTCATGGCCTGCTGCAGGTCGCGGGTGCCTTCCGGCGACAGGGCCAGGCGGGTGTCGCTGTTGAGCGGCGGCAGCTCCAGCGAGGCTTCGCCGCCACAGCGCTGGGGCTGGCTGCGGTAGACGTTGATCGTATCGATCAGTTGCGCTTCTTCGCCGGTGATGGCCTGGGCGCCGGTCGAGGCGAGCAGGCCCAGCGACAGGCCGAAGAGGCAGGCAACGGATGGGACGCGCATGTGGATCTCCCTGTACTGGCAGCGTCTGCTTGTGCGCTGCCCATCCTACACAAGCGCAGGGCTTTTGGCCCGAGGATGTGCAGGGTTGTGAACCCTCGATCACTCGATGAGATAGGGCAAAAGAGGCAGTAGACCGCCGGTCGGCAAGAAAGTGCGATCCTTTGGTAATAATTCCCGTTGTCGACTAGAAACAGTACTCAGTAACCCTATGCTTCTCATCCGCCAGGAAGGCGCAGACCCTCAGACCGGGAGCCTTCCATGGCGCATTCCTGCCCGTATCAATCGACCCTGCTGGCCCTGTGCTGTTCCGTTGCCGTGGGTGCCCATGGCGCCGACGGCGCCATCGTGCTCGACCCCACCGCCATCAATGCCGAAGCCGCCAAGGCACCAGCCAACCAGTTGCCCGAGGCCTTCGCTGGCGGCCAGGTGGCGCGTGGCGGGCAGATGGGCGTGCTGGGCAACCAGGACATGATGGACGTGCCCTTCATCCTGACCAGCTACACCTCGCAGCTGATCGAGGAGCAGCAGGCCGAGGACATTGGCGACGTGCTGCTCAATGACCCCTCGGTGCGCCAGTCGTTCGGCTTTGGCAACCAGTCGCAGGTCTTCGTCATCCGTGGCCTGCCGCTCAACGGTGACGACGTGGCATTCAACGGCCTGTACGGCGTGCTGCCACGGCAGATGATCTCGACCGATGCGCTGGAGCGGGTCGAGGTGTTCAAGGGCCCCAACGCCTTCCTCAATGGTGCCAGCCCCACGGGCACTGGCCTGGGCGGCAACGTCAACCTGCAGCCCAAGCGTGCCGGCGACACCCCGACCCGGCGTTACACCCAGGACATCAGCAGCGATGGCCGCCTCGGCGAGCACCTGGACATCGGCCAGCGCTTTGGTGAAGACAACCGTTTCGGTGTACGCCTGAACCTGTCGCAGCGCGAGGGCGAGACGGCGGTCGACGATCAGGACCAGCGCAGCAAGCTGTTCGTCGCCGGGCTGGACTACCGCGGGGACAGGCTGCGCATTGCCGGCGACTTCGGTTACCAGAAGCAGCGGGTGAACCACATGCGCAACTCGGTGCGCCTCGGCGCCGGGCTCAGCGACATTCCCCATGCCCCCGACGCCAGCCACAACTATGGCCAGGACTGGGCCTGGACCGAGACCGAGGACACCTTCGGCATGGTCCGCGGCGACTATGACTTCAACGACAACTGGAGCGGTTACCTGGCCGGTGGTATCAAGCACACCCACGAGAACGGCTTCTACGGTACGCCGATCCTCAACGACGCGGCTACGGGCGATGCGACCATCGGCGGCTCGAAAATCCCCCACAACGAAGACAACAGCACCGTCATGGGCGGCATCAACGGCCGCTTCGAGACCGGCCCGGTAAGCCACCAGCTGAACCTGGGGGCCGCGAGCATCTGGACTCAGCAGGAAAACGCCTTCGTCTTCTACAACTCGCAGGACACCAACATCTACCACACCGACCCACTGCCCAAACCGACCACCCCGACCTTCATCGGCGGCAAGCTGGACGACCCCGGGGTGACCGGCAAGACCCGTAACCGCAGCCTCGCGCTGTCCGACACCCTGGGCCTGTTCGACGACAGCCTGTTGCTGACCGTCGGCGTGCGGCGCCAGCAGCTGCGGGTCGAGGGCTATGCCTATGACGGCCCTGGCCCGGATACCGGGCGCAATGCGTTCTATGATGAAGCGGTCACCACGCCGGTGTATGGCATCGTCTACAAGCTCAACCCGTCGATCTCGCTGTACGCCAACCGCATCGAAGGGCTGGCCCAGGGCGCCACGGCCTCGGGGCAGGTGATCAACGCGGGTGAAGTGTTCCCACCCGCCAAGACCAAGCAGGTGGAGGCCGGGGTCAAGCTCGACTACCAGCGCTTCGGCGCCAACCTGGCGGTGTTTCGCATCGAGCGGCCCACCGACGGCTTTGTCGAAGGCAATGTGTTCGTCCAGGATGGCGAGCAGGTCAACAAGGGCCTGGAGCTGAGTGTGTTCGGCGAGCCGGTGCCCGGCTTGCGCCTGATGGCTGGCGGCACGCGTATGGATACCGAACTCAAGAAGACCCAGGGCGGCAACAACGACGGCAACCACGCGGTCGGGGTGCCGACCTTCCAGCTCAATGCCAGTGTCGACTGGGATGTGCCAGGGCTCGAGGGCGTGGCACTCAATGCGCGGATGCTGCGCACCGGTGGACAGTACGCCAACCCTGGCAACACCTTGAGCCTGCCGACCTGGAACCGCTTCGACGTCGGTGCGCGCTATCGCTTCAAGCTGCTGGAGAAGGCGCTGACGTTGCGGGTGAACGTGGAGAACCTGACCGACAAGAACTACTGGGCGTCGGCCAATGGCGGCTACCTGACCCAGGGTGATCCGCGCCTGGTGAAGTTCTCCGGGACGATTGATTTCTAGTCTCCGGACCAACGCCAGCTGTGGCGGCAACTGTCTTGCTGTAAAAGCGCAGTACATGTGGGAGCGGGTTTACCCGCGAAAGCATCGATGGCTTCACCATCGCATTCGCGGGTAAACCCGCTCCCACAAATACAAGTTCATCGGCGCCATCGGCTAGCGCGCCAGTGCCTGGTTCGGTTTGTAGAACAGGAAGTGCGTGGTTTGTGCCGTCTTGCGGTAAGTCTTGGCCCAGTCGGGATGCACGGTGCGGTCATGGAAGTACAGCGCACCGCCTGTAGGGTCCTTGAGCTGCTGGTTCAGGGCCTTGCGCGCGATCTCCTTGGCCACCCCATAGCGTTCTTCCTCCTCTACCTGATCCGGGCGCCCGTCGCACCACCAGGAGAACTGGCAGCTCTTGCTCTCCACCCCTTGCTTGACCACGCCGCAGATGGTGTTCGGGAAACCGTCATGGCCCAGGCGGTTGAGCACCACGCTGGCCACCGCGCTCATGTCTTCGCTGTCGGCGCCCTTGGCTTCCCAGTAGATGGTGCGGGCCAGGCAGGTGATGCTGTCGTCCATCGGGGCCTGGCCAGCCGGGTCGACCGCCTGCACTTCGGTGGGGGTGATGGTTTCGGCTTTTTTCGGTGGCGGCGCGTCCTCCACCACCTTTTCCTCCAGCACCTGCGCCTTGTCTTCGGCGACGGCGGCCTTCTGGCTGTCGGCGGCGGTGAGCGGGCCTGCAAGCAGGGTCAGCGACAAGCCAAGCAGCATCCACGAAAGGCGCATGGTCGAGGTTCCGAGTGGTGGGGCTGATCACAGTCTAGCCGGGCGGACTCAACTCAGCGTCAGGCTCAGCACCAGCGGCAGGGTGAGGGCGGCGGCCATGGTCTGCAGGGCGATGATGGTGGCCATCAGCGGTGCGTTGCCGCCCATCTGCCGGGCCATTACATAGGACGACGAGGCGGTCGGCAGGGCCTGGAACAGCACCGCCACCACCGCCGCCTGGCCGCCGAGGCCGAGCAGCCGGCACAGGCCCCAGGTGGTCAGCGGCATGACCAGGAACTTGAACAGCGAGGCCGCCAGCAAAGGTTTCACCTGCTGGCCCAGGCGCGCGCCGCCAAGGGCCGCGCCGACGCACAGCAGGCCCAGCGGCAGGGCGGCCTGGCCGAGCGCCTTGACGGTCGGCTCCAGCCCCACGGGCAAACCCAGGCCACTCACCCGCAGCAGCAGGCCACCGGCGCAGCCGACGATCAAGGGGTTGGCGAAGATCGCCTTGAGCACCGTGGCCGGCGAGCTGTGGCGCGCGCTGAAGCGGGCGAACACCAGTACACAGAGCAGATTGACCAGCGGCACGATGGCCGCGTTGGCCACCGCCGCCAGGGCGATCCCGGCACTGCCGTAGATCCCGGCGGCCAAGGTGGCGCCGATGTAGTTGTTGAAGCGCACGCCGCCCTGGAACACCGAGGTGAAGTCGGCGCCGTCATGGCTGGCTGCGCCCTGGTACAGCACCAGCAGCAGGGCGCCGAGCAGGGTCGAGAGCATCAGCACGCCGACCATGCCCAGTACCGGCACGCCGTCGAGGTTGGCGGTGGCCAGGCCGTGCAGGAACAGCGACGGCAGCAGCACGTAGTAGCTGAGGCGCTCGGCGCCGGGCCAGAAGGTTTCGGCGAGAAAACCGCGCACCCGCAGCCAGGTGCCCAGGGCGATGAGCAGGATGATCGGGACGAGGGTAGTCAGCAGCAGGTGGAGCATGGTCGGCAGTCCGTGGTCGGGTACCGGCACAGGGTAGCGGAGGGGAGTGAGCAGAAAAAACGCTGTTTTCTGCAGTGACCGTTGAGAAAAACTGCATCGACCCTTACGGCGTGGGAGCAACTGCGCGAGCCCTGTGGGAGCGGGTTCACCCGCGAACACGGGCTTAGCCCGTGCCAGGCACCGAGGTGTCATCTTCGCGGGTAAACCCGCTCCCACAGGTACTGGGCAATCCTGGGGAATGCACGGGCCCTGTGGGAGCAGGCTTGCCCCGCGATTGGCCGGCAACCGGGTTTAGCGCCGATCGCGTGGCAAGTCGTAGCGGCGCACCGCCGTTCCCACAACGCCTCGCTCAAACGTCCATGGCTGTCTTCAACACCGCACTCAAATGCCGCCGCTGGCTTTTCTCATGTTCCAGCAACACCACGCGCCGGGTCAGCTGCGGCTCGCCGAACGGCTGCACACTGGCCGGCGGCAGGCGCTCGAGGTCGTCGTCGCTCATGGGGATGACCGCCACCCCCAGGCCCATGGCCGCCATGCGTGCCAGGGCCTCCTGGCTGTCCAGTTCCATCTGTTCGCTGACCTGCAGGCGCTGGCGGCGCAGCTCCTGCTCGATCTGCCGGCCGGCCCAGGCGCGCTTGTCGAAACGCAGGAACGGTTGGCTGGCGAGCAGCGCCGGCACGCTTTGCCCGGCAAGTTCGGGGCTTGCGATGGCCCAGAAACGGTCCTCGAACAGCGGCGTGAATTGCAGGCTCTGCGGGTAGGGGCTGACCGGCTCGGTGGTGATCGCCGCATCCAGTTCGCCGTCCTCGACGCGCCGCGCCAGCTCCGCCGACATGCCCGATACCACGCTGATATGCAGTTGCGGATGGTGCGCCTTGATCCACACCAAGGCCCGCGGCAGGCGCCGCGCCAGTACGGTATGGATCGCGCCGATGCGCAGGCGGCCACGCAGGCTGGGGCCGCTGGCGAGGGTGTCGGCCAGTTCGTCATAGGCGGCGAGGATGCTCTCGGCGCGGGCCACGGCCAGTTGCCCGGCCTCGGTCAGCACGACTTGCCGGCGGCTGCGGTCGAACAGGGTGACCTGCAGTTCGTCTTCCAGGGTCTTGATGTGCAGGCTCACCGCAGAGGGCGTGAGGCTGAGCAGGTCGGCGGCGCGGGCGAAGGTGCCGTGGCGGGCGATGGTCACCAGGGTGCGCAGGGCTTTGAGGGACACGCGGGAACTCCGGGGTGCGGGGCAATGAGCAGCGGGCACGATACTGCAATAGCAGCCTCAACGCCCAGCACGCCCATACGCCTGGCTGATCCGATCGATCACCATCGCCAGGGCGACGATCGCCAGGCCCGCCTCGACGCCCTGGCCGACGTTCAGTGTCTGGATACCGGCCAGCACGTCCTCGCCCAGCCCGCGGGCGCCGATCATCGAGGCTACCACCACCATCGACAGCGCCATCATCACCGACTGGTTGAGCCCGGCCATGATGCTCGGCAGCGCCAGCGGCAGGGCGATGCGCCGCAAGCGCTGCCAGCGGCCGGCGCCCAGGCCGTGAGCGGCCTGCAGCAATGACGGGTCGATCTGAGCCAGGCCCAGGTGGGTCAGGCGTACCAGCGGCGGCAGGGCGTAGATCAGGGTGGCGAACACCGCCGGCACCTTGCCCAAGCCGAACAGCATCAATACCGGGATCAGGTAGACGAAGGCGGGCAGGGTCTGCATGACGTCGAGCACCGGCAGCAGCAGGCGCCGGGCCAGCGGGCGGGTAGCCAGCAGGATGCCCAGCGGCACCCCGATCAGCACGCACAGGCCGGTGCTCACCAGTACCAGGGCGAGGGTCTGCAGCAGCTTGTCCCACAGTCCCAGCACTCCGATCAGCATCAGCAGCCCGGTCAGGGCCACGGCGCGCAGCAGGCTGCGGCTGGCGTGCCAGGCCAGCAGCCCGACCAGCAGCAACAGCAGCCACCAGGGCAGCAGGCGCAGCAGGCTTTCCAGGCCGACCAGCAGTTGCAGCAACTGCTCGGAGACGCCGCGCAACTGATCGCCGTAGTGCAGCACCAGCCAGTCGACCAGGTGGTTGATCGAGGGCGCGAAGGAGAGTTGCAGGGCTTCGGGGAAGCCGCCGCTCACAGGCCGGCCCCGACCTTGGCGGCCTTGTCGGCGGGCAGCCAGGCCTTCCAAACCTCGGGGTGTTCGCGCAGGAAGGTGAGGGCCGCCTCACGTGGTTTCTGGCGGGCTTCACTCATGTGGGCGAGGGTTTTGTTCAGGATGTCGATGGGCAGGTCGACTTTTTCGAACACGGCCACCAGGTCCGGGTACTGGTCATGGAAGGCCTTGGAAACGCCGATCGATAACTTCGCCGGCAGCGAGCGGCTGCCTTGTGGGTTGGGGTTGTTGGCATCGGTCAGGGTGGCCCAGGCCGCCGCATCGAACGCCGGTTCCTCCAGCTGCACGAGTTCATAACGCCCCATCAGCGGGGTCGGGCTCCAGTAGTAGAACAGCACCGGCTGGCCACGGCGGATCGCCGAGGCGATCTCGGCGTCGAGGGCTGCGCCGGTGCCGCTGCGGAAGTTGTTGTATAGGGTGTCCAGGCCATAGGCCTTGAGCTTCTGGCTGTTGACTGTCTCGGAGGTCCAGCCACTGGGGCTGTTGAGGAAACGGCCCTTGTCCGGCACCTCAGGGTCGCGGAACACCTGTGGGTAGCGCTTGAGGTCGGCAACATTTCGCAGGTCCGGGGCCAATGGCTTCAGGCCACGTGAGGGGTCGCCCTTGATCACGTAGGCCGGCACCCACCAGCCTTCCTCGGCGTTTTTTACCGTATCACCCAGGGCGAACACCTGGCCGGCCTGTTCGGCTTTGACCCAGGCGGGGCTGCGCCCGGCCCATTCCTCGGCGATCACCTGCAGATCGTTGCGTGCCAGCGCCACTTCCATGCTCACCGTGCTGCCGGGCAGGGTGTCGGTGGGGTAGTCATAACCCCGTTCGACGACCAGGCGCAGGATCTCGGTGGTGAGTGCGCCGCTTTCCCAACCGATGGCGCCGAAGTGGATCGGGGCCGCTGGTTCGGTCGAAGCGGCGGAGTCGGCGGTGGCCAGGCCGAAGGCCAGGAGCAGGCCGGCCATCAGGACAGGGAGTTTGTTCATCGACGCCTCAGGGTGTCTGACTCGGGTGCGGGCAAGTGTAGACGAGCCCTGCAGGCTGCCAGGGAAGGGCAGCAGGCTGGGGCCGGGGCTGTTTTCGGCAAACAATGGTGCCTGACTCGCACCCCTCCCGTTGAAGGATCAACCGATGAACCTGGCTTTGCATTTCGTCTATTACCGCAACTTCCGTTTCGACGGCAGGTTTCATGTCCGCTGTCAGGGCGAGGACCTGAACAAGGTCGCCCGCATTCGTTACGAACTGCATCGTGTGACGGCCGAGGGTACGACGTTGCTGGCAGGCGTTTCGGCGCGGTCGTACGCACGTACCGGATCGTTGGCCGACCAGGGCTGCCCGGCCAGCCTGCTGACCTCGGCCCGAGCAGGTCGCTACCGGATCACCCCAAGGGTCATCTTGCTGGAGCAGGTGGCACAGGCAATGGGCCACCCTGTGGGGCCGGACGGTGTGATCGATCTGCCGGCATTGATCATCGATATCCACGAGGACGAACTGGGCAGGCGGATCCTCGACAAGATGCCGCTGCGCGAGACACGCCAGCGCAGCAGGCGCGCCGTTGCCCTGCCAGTCGATGCGGCACAGTTGGATGACCCCTATGGCCAGACCTTGTCGGCGTTGCCTGCGGTTGGCCCCGGTGAGCGCTATCCATCCCTGCTGATCAAGTTCAGCGACGCGGGCCTGGAGCGACTGCTGCAAGACATGCGACCTGGTGCGGACAGCGTCCTGTCGCGGCAATGGCCGAACCTGGCGGCAGTCATCGTCCTGCGGCCGGTGCTTGAGCCTGCGGATCAGCGTGATGAACGGCTGGCTGCGCTGCATCCCTATTGCTGGATGGAGCAGCCTGCCAGCATGACCGGCGATACCTATCTTGCCCTGCTCAAGACTTTCGCCGCGCTGGACTGTGTCGAGTCGCTGCAGTGGGCGCCACCTGCGCCTGACGCGCCGTATGTGCTGCTGGGGGCGTCGGCGTTGCTGGCGACGCTGGTGACCGGCGGCGCGGTGGTGCTAGGCAATCAGGCGCAGGAAAATGCTCAGCCAACGCCAGATTTTGAAGCAGGCCAGACCTACCTCGATGAGCCTGGGCCGTGATGGCAGGGCCTTAACGTGCGCAGGGCCTGGGCCGGCCAGGTGACGGGGAAGGGCGCGCGAATCCATTTTTCCGACGGCGGGCTGTTCCCCAACCACGAGGACCTGCGTGGCAACACTGGCCTCAAGATTGTCAGCTCGACGCCCAATGACGATCCCGAGCACGGTACGGCCTCGGCAGGGGTCATGCTGGCCACGCGCAATGGCTTTGGGGTGAGCGGAATCGCCCATGATTGTGAACTGTACCTGCATGACAATCGCGCCAACGATGTTGATGGCAATTGGCTGACTCTCAAGCAGCTGTTACGTCAGGTGCAGCCGGGCGATGTCGTCGGGATCAACCGGCAGACCGCCAGCCCGCAAGTGTTGGCCACCATGCTGCCGTCGTTGCATGACCGGCCGTGGTGGGATGTGATGCAGGCACTGAGCCGTCGCGGTGCCGTGGTGGTCAATGCCGCCGCCAATGGCAGTTCGGCTACCTTGAGCGACAAGGGCACGGTGAGCGGCTATGGCGTCGATCTGGCCCACTGGCGCCACTTCGCCGACCACGGCGATGCCGGCTGCATTCTGGTCGGCGCCTGCCAGTCCTGGGACGGCAAGCCGCACCAATACTCCAATTTCAATTATCGCCACCGCATGCTCAACGCCTGGGGTGACAGCGTGGCCACCCTGGGCTATGGCAACCTCCAGGACAAGTCCGGCCATGACCGGGACTACACCGACACCTACGCGGGTACGTCCTCGGCGACGCCCTTGGTGGCGGGTGCCCTGGCGCTGATCCAGTCGTATGCCATCGAGCAGCATCACATCTACCTGGATGGCGATCAGATGCACCTGCTGGTCTCGGCCTCGGGTTATCGGGACGCAACGCTGCCGGGCACCGATGTGCTTCCCATGGGGCATCGGCCGGACGTGCATGGCGCGCTGGTGCTGCTCGACCGCCTGCTCGGCGGTGGCCGTTTCCATTCGCCAAGGGACGAACTGTGAGCCGCACAGCTTTCAGGCTGCTGACCTGTCATTTCTGCCAGTAGTGTGACGGGTGCGCTATCCCTGGGGTTTGTACAAAAAGTTGCCGAGCGGCGATTAGGCAAGGCGAAAACTGGCGAGCAACGGAAGGAGTCGCGCTCGACTTTACGTGTTGTAAGTGAGCATTCCGACCGCGCTGGTGCACCCGCCTGTTTTCAACGCAGCATGATCGTCGCGCAGGCACTTTTCGTTCAACGCCTGGCGTGGCCCGCCGGTACTGCCCCCTTCCAGTCCTGATGCTGCTTGGCATGGCTGTTCAACGACTGGCTGACCTGCGCTGACGCGGGTCGTGCGCATCCATGACCCTGAGCTGCACGGGGAATGTTTGCAGGCTGCAATACTTGCCATCGTCTCCCCAGAATCGATCATTCATCCGGCATGCCCGAACATGCTATTCGCTCAACTGGAAAAACAAGGTTCTAAGGATGGATGATCTAAGTTTTGTGCATTATCGCAACTTTCAATTTGATGGCTTGTTGTTCGTGCGTTGCGTGGGCGCCGATCTCGGCAAGGTCAAGAGCATCCGCTACGTATTGCGATCGGTCATCGACGGGCGGCCCCGGCGGCTCGAGGACAGGACGGTTACGGGCCAGGCCAGCAGCGGTCAGCTGGAGGACTATGGTTGCCCCGCCACGTTTAGTGTGGCGGTCTCGGCTGGTACCTACTCGGTAACGCCAACGGTGACCTGGTTGGACGGCACTGGGGAGCGGACGCAGGCGTTCGCTGCATTGATGTTCGATATCAAGGCCACAGAAGCGACGCGGCGCTTGCTCGATAATGTGCCGCTGGAGCCTGTACTGAGTCGGCGCGAACGCAGCATCGAGAACAAAGCGCATAACTTGCCGATTCTGGAAGATGAAGCCCTGCAAGGGCACCCTGAAATCAACTCCGGCCCTGCACTGGGCCCGCTGCTGTTGGCATTTGCCGAAGGTGGCGCGGAACGATTCGCGGCGGATATGGAGCCTTCGTCGGGATCTCATCTGGCGAAGCTGTGGCCCAAGCTGGGGGACGTCATCAAATGGCAGCCTGTGCTTGACGCCGATGAGCGAGACGACCAGGCATTGGCCGTGCTGGCGCCGTATTACCGTATCGAGCAACCCGACAGCATGCTCAACGATACCTTTGTCGCCCTGGGCAGGACCCTTGCCTCGCTGGATTACGTGCTCAGCGTGCAGCTTCTGCCGAAGGGGGCAGAGTCGCCAGGCTGGGCACTGGCTGCCGCCGGTTTGCTGGCGACCCTGTTTACCGGAGGCGCTGTGGTGCTGGGTAACAGAGCGAATGAAAATGCAAGTCCGACGCCAGACTTCGAGGCGCTGCAAACCTATCTGGACGAGCCCGGTACGACAACAAAAGGCCTCAACATTCGCAAGGCCTGGGAGCGGAAGGTTACAGGCAAGGGGATTCGCACCCACCTGACCGATGGTGGCCTGAACAAGGATCACGAGGACCTGCCTGGTGTCGCGCAGATTCATGTGGTCGTGGCCGGGCCCAATGACGATCCGGTGCATGGCACCGCCGCAGCGGGGCTTTTGGTTGCGAAGGCCAACGGCTTTGGTACAACCGGTATCGCCCATGGCGCGCAGCTGTACGTTTACCCCAACCAGAGTGCCAACTCGCAGGCGCTCAAGGCACTGCTGCGTCTGGTGCTGCCGGGCGATGTCGTGGCCTTTAACCGGGAGGTCGAGGCCACGGGCATTCCAGGTACTCGGTTGCCAACTCTTCACTCCCAGTTGTGGTGGCAAGTTATCCGAGAACTCAACGCGCGAGGCGCGGTGGTGGTTTGCGCCGCCGGCAACGGCCACAAGGCAGACAACACGGCTGTTGGAGCAGTCAAGGGGCGTGGTGTCGACCTTTCGGCCTGGCGTCACTTCGACAATCATGGCGATGCTGGCGCCATTGTGGTTGGCGCTTGCCAGTCATGGTCTGGCAAGCCCAGCGAGTGGTCGAATTTCCATTACCCGTACCGGATGCTCAACGGTTGGGGGGATGGTGTCGTGACGTTAGGTGCGATTCACGACAGGGACTTGCAGGACAAGTCCGGAACAGACCGTGACTACACCGACTTCTACAACGGTACATCGGCGGCGACGCCGATGGTCGCGGGTGCGTTAAGCCTGATCCAGTCCTATGCCATCGAGCGGCACCATGTCTACCTCAATGGCGACCAGATGCACCTGCTGGTGATGAAGTCCGGCTATGAGGACGCCACGCTGCCTGGCGAGACGAGGTTGCCGATGGGGGCCAGGCCGAACGTCGAGGGTGCCATGGCGTTGCTCGACACCCTATTGGTCAGTGGTCAACCTGGGAAAGACGAGTTGTAGCATTGCGGGGCCAGCCTGCGGGCGCACCAAGGTGCGCCCGCAAACCTTGGGCTCACACCCGGAATTGATCCATCAATCCCTGTTGCTGGTTGGCCAGGCTGTTCAGCGACTGGCTGACCCGCGCCGATTCGTTGGCCTGGCCCGACAGCGACTCGGTGACGTCGCGGATGGTGGCGACGTTGCTGTTGATCTCTTCGGCCACCGCGCTCTGTTCTTCGGCAGCGCTGGCGATCTGCAGGTTCATGTCGGTAATCACCGTCACCGCCTGGCCGATGCGCTGCAACGCGGTGGCCGCCTGGCCGACCTGCTCGACACCGCCCTGGGCCTGGCGATGGCTGCTGTTCATGGCACCGACCACATCGCGGGTACCGGCCTGCAGCGCCTCGATCACCTGGCGGGTCTCTTCCACCGACTCCTGGGTACGACGGGCGAGGTTGCGCACTTCATCGGCGACCACCGCAAAACCACGCCCGGCTTCACCGGCTCGGGCTGCTTCGATGGCGGCGTTGAGCGCCAGCAGGTTGGTCTGCTCGGCGATCGAGCGGATCACTTCCAGTACCGAGCCGATCTTCTCGCTGTTCTGCGCCAGGCCTTCGACCTCGGCCATGGCGCTGCTCATGTCGGCGGCCAGGGTGTCGATGCTGGTGGTGGTGCGGTCGATCACCGCCAGGCCTTCGCGGGTGGCCTGGTCGGCGTCGCGAGCGGCCTGGGCGGCCTGGGCCGCGCTGCGGGCGACGTCCTGGGCGGTGGCGCTCATCTCGTGGGAGGCGGTGGCCACCTGGTCCACCTGGCGGTACTGCTGCTCCATGCCGGCGCTGGTCTGCGTGGCGATGGCCGCGGACTGGTCGGCGGTACCGCGGGCGGCCTGCACCGAGCGTTTCACTTCGGCGATGGTCGGCTGCAGCTTGTCGAGGAAGCGGTTGAACCAGCCGGCCAGTTCGCCCAGCTCGTCGCGCTTGTCGTATTGCAGGCGGCGGGTCAGGTCGCCTTCGCCGCTGGCGATGTCCTTGAGCATGGCGGCCACGCCGAGGATCGGCTTGGTCACGGTGCGGGCCATCAGCCACACCAGCAGCAGGCCGGCGATGGCGGCGGCCAGGCCCAGGCCAAGCTCCAGCAGGGTGCCGCTGGTATTGAGGGCGTCGAGTTCCTGCTTGAGCGCTTCGGCCGGGCCGGTCAGGGCGCTTTCCGGTACGTCCAGCAGCACGCCCCACGGCTTGCCGCCAGGGATCGGCTCGAAGGCGGCCAGCACTTTCAGACGCTGCGCGCCGTGCAGGATCTGCAACTTGCCTTCGGCCAGCTTGCGCACCAGTTCCGCGCCTTGCGCGGTGTCGACCTGGTCCAGGCGCTGAGCCAGCTTGCCGGCATCGGCGCTGTAGCCGGCCAGCAAGCCGACCGGGCTGAGGATGCCGACCGTGGTGCGGCCTTCGTACAGGCCACGGCTGGCCGACTCGCTCAGGGCCTGCAGGCTGTTGAGGTTGATGTCGATGGACAGGGTGGCAATCACCTTGCCGTTGCTCTTGAGCGGGAACACGATGCTGGTCATCAGCACGCGCTGGCCGTCGATGTCGTAGAAGTACGGCTCGACCACGCACACCGTGCCGGTGCTGCGTGGGCACACCCACCAGGTGTTGGCCGGCTGGCCGCTGGGGCCGACTTCGGTGTTGGCCATGTCGTGCTCGGGCAATGCCATCGAGGTCAGCTGGCCGGCGCGCGGTTGCGACCAGTACAGGGCGAAGCGGCCGGTCTCGTTGCTGCCCAGCTCTGCCTGGCCGGTGAACAGCTTGTCCTTGCCGTCCAGTGCGCCGGGCTCGAATACCAGCGACAGGCCGAGCAGGTCAGGGTTGGCCTGCAGCGCAGCACGCACCTGGGCGGTCATGTCCTGGCGCAGGTCGTAGGCGTCGAGGAAACGTTTTTCCGCCTGTTCGCGCAGGAACAGCACCTGGCGGGCAAAGCCGGCGCCGTACTGGTAGGCGTCCATGAACTGGCGGCGGATGTTCAGGGCCTGCACTTCACCTTGCGATTCGATGCGCGACTGCGCCGCTTCGCTGAGCATGTGCATGCTGCTGGCCTTGACCAGGTCGGAACTGTGGTCCATTCGGTACAGCGAAAGGCCGACCAGCAGGGTGACGATGCTGGCCAGGCACAGGCCGGCCAGCAGGGTGATCTTCCATTGAATGGAGAGTTGTCGCAGCGCAGGCATGGGGGCAAATCCCTTGTAATAGGTTTGATGCTGCATGCTGTATCGGCGGTGCAGAATTTTTCTTTATTCAAACGTTCAATTTAATTCTTCGACTTTCGTCTATTTCCTACAAGGTGCGCGGGGCAGACGCTTTTGACTTCTGCCCAGCAGTGCTTCAGAGTGTGCGCCCTTCATAACAACATCCCCTGGTCCGGCCACTGCCTGCGCGCAGCTGTCGCCGGAACGCTCGCTTTTTGTCTGTCGTAAAGAGGTTTGCACACCATGAATGCAGTGATTGCCGCGGTCGGGCTCATGCTGATCCTGAGCCTGTCCCGTGTGCATGTGGTCATCGCGCTGATCGTCGGCGCCCTGGCCGGTGGCCTGGTCGGTGGCCTGGGTATCGAGGGCACGCTCAAGGCCTTCAACGGTGGCCTGGGTGGCGGTGCCACGGTGGCGTTGTCGTATGCGCTGCTCGGCGCCTTCGCCGTGGCCATCGCCAAGTCGGGCCTGGCCCATGCCCTGGCCGACCGCGCCTTGGCGATGATCGACCGTCAGGGGCATGCCGATGGCGGCAAGGTCAAATGGCTGATGATCGGCCTGATGCTGGTGGTGGCGGTTTCGTCGCAGAACATCCTGCCGATCCACATCGCCTTCATTCCGTTGCTGGTGCCGCCGCTTCTCTATGTACTGACGCGCCTGCGCATCGATCGCCGGCTGATCGCCTGCGTGATCACTTTCGGCCTGATCACCCCGTACATGTTCCTGCCGGTGGGCTTTGGCAACATCTTCCTCAACGAGATCCTGCTGGCCAACGTCGCCCGCGCGGGCGTGGATGTGAGCGGGGTCAATGTCACCCACGCCATGGCCATCCCGGCGGCCGGCATGCTCGCTGGCCTGTTGCTGGCAGTGTTCTTCAGCTACCGCAAGAAGCGCGACTACGACCTGGCGCGTATCGAAGAGGTCGAGCAGGTCAGTGTGAAATACAACCCGCTGACCCTGGTGGTTGCCGGTGTGGCCATCGGTGCGGCATTCATCATCCAGCTGTTGCTGGACTCGATGATCATTGGCGCGATGGTGGGTTTCTTGATCTTCTCGCTGTCGGGCATCGTGCGCTGGAAGGATACTGACGGCCTGTTCACCGAGGGCATGAAGATGATGGCGATGATCGGCTTCATCATGATCGCCGCCTCGGGCTTTGCCGATGTGATGAAGGCCACCGGTGAAGTGAAGACCCTGGTCGAGACCTCGGCGCAGTGGATCGACCACAGCAAGGGCGTCGGCGCATTGTTGATGCTGCTGGTGGGGCTGCTGGTGACCATGGGCATCGGCTCGTCGTTCTCCACCGTGCCGATCCTGGCAGCGATCTTCGTGCCGCTGTGCGTGCAACTGGGCTTCGACCCGGTGGCCACGGTGTGCATCGTCGGTACCGCCGGCGCCTTGGGCGATGCCGGTTCGCCAGCTTCGGACTCAACTTTGGGGCCGACCTCGGGGCTGAACGTGGATGGCCAGCACCACCATATCTGGGACACCGTGGTGCCGACGTTCATCCATTACAACCTGCCGTTGCTGGCGTTCGGCTGGTTGGCGGCGATGACCTTGTAAAGCCTGTCGAGCGGCGCTGCGCGGTCTTCTGTAGGAGCGGCACATGGCCGCTCCTACAAGGATCGCGCTGGGTTGATTTAGCCGCGGCTTGGCGGTGGGGTGATGCGGTTGAGGACGGTGCTGCCGTCCTTGCTGCGGGTGAGGTATACCGGCAGCACCTTGGGCAGGGTGTCGACCAGGCGTGCCACTTCGCGGGTGTTATAGACCCCGCTGATACGGATCCTGGCAGTGCTGTCGTCGGCCAGGCGCAGTGGCTTGTCGAGGTAGCGGTTGATCACCGGCAGGGCCTGGGCCAGGCTCAGGTTGTCCAGCACCAGCTTGCCACTGCGCCAGGCCAGGCTGTTGCCCGAGTCGTCGCTCTGGCTCAGTTGCGGTTCGAAATCACCGGTGTGATAGCTGGCCTGCATGCCCGGGCCGAGCCGGTAGCCACCGGCGTTGCCATCGTTGCTGACCAGTACCGATCCCTCCACCAGCGTCACCTTGACCTGGTCTTCATACTTCCACACGTTGAACTGGGTACCGGTGACCCGGGTCTGGCCGTTGCCGGCACGAACGATGAACGGGTGGCTGCTGTCGTGCACGACCTTGAAGAACGCCTCGCCCTTGATCAGGGTAACGCGGCGTTCGTCCTTGTAGTTCAGGTAGCGCAGCTCGCTGTGCAGGTTGAGTTCGACGCTGCTGCCGTCGCTCAGGCGCACCTGGCGCAGTTGGTCGGTGGCTTCGACATGCTGGTAGCCGTTGGGCAGCCAGCCTTGTTCCCAGCCCACCCAGCCGGCCAGGGGCAGGGCGAGCAGGGCAATGGCCGCCGCCGAGGCCAATGGCCGCCAGTTACGGGCCGCGGCCTGCCGGGGTTTGAGCTCCACTACCTGGGCGCTGCGCGGCAGCAGGTCGGCGGTCTGCCAGATCTCCAGCATCGCCTGATACTCCTGCGCGTGCCGCAGGTCGGCCGCCAGCCACTGGCTGAACGCTGCCTGTTCCGCCGCCGTGCAGTCTTCGGCGTGCAGGCGCATGCACCAATGCGCGGCGGCGTCGGTGATGGCATCGTCTTCGCTGGGGGTGAGGCGGTCCTGATTCATTGCAGCTCCCGGTTTTGCGGGCATTCTACCCTTGGCGGAGGGCTTCCGAGAACGTGTTAATGGCGAATGACTATCAATTGTAGGAAATTTCGTAGTAGTTGCGCATGGCTCGTATCTGCTTTAAGCCCATCGCGGGGCATATCCGCGATGGGCCGAGGGTTCAGAACTGCTCTGCCGCCATTGCATACAGGCTGCGAATGCTGGCTTCCAGGGCCAGGCCACGTGTCATGTGGGGCGGCGGCAACGCCCATGATGAAACCGCGTCGTACCAACAAGGCGGACCAAGTGTACGCTTATCCCCCGGCGTTCCTTCCCTCAATGCTTTAGGAAATTTCCTCCAGTCAGACCTGTTGCGAACCAATCCGACCTGGAGATAGATTCCTCAAGTCGTAGCAAAATCTGCGGCCAGGTGTAGGAACCTGCTGGTAAACTTGGCGCACGCACTGGGCGCCCCATCACAACGGCTGGCGCTTTTTTTGTGCCTGCCGCGATGTGTCATGGCGGCTGTGTGTGGGCAGGCTTCGGCCTGGCCGGGTTCCAAGTTTCCCGGTATTCCTACCCCATACACAGCTGCCACCCAATCCCGTAGGAAGGATCGTGGCCGCTCCAAACCCAAACTTGGAGTCTCATGCATGCTTATTCGCATTCTGAGCAAGATCCTCGCATCCGCTCTCCGCCGCCCAAGCCCCGCGGCCACCCCATCCCCAACCTTCTACCCGATCGACAGCCAGTCCCTCGCCAACCGTGAGGTACCCCATGACTGACCACGAACGCCTATCCACCATCCAAAGCTACGCCTGGACCCTCGAACTGCTAGGCGAAGCCCTGGTCCAGCACGACGAAATGCTGGAATGCGAACAAAACCCGCAACTGAGCTTTCGCAACACGGCGGGGATCCACCAGGCAATCCGGATCATCAGCCGGCTGGCCAGCGAGCAGGTCGGCAAGCTGGAGTCGATGAGAGAAGAGGGGGATATAAACGCCTGATGCTAGGTGCCACAGGGGCCGCTTTGCGGCCCTCTCGCGTGGCCTCTATCGGCCGGTCCCATCAAAACCACCCACCCCGCGAAAGCTCCTGCTCACAGCTGCGATACTGCGCCCCAAACACCGACGCCCGCGCCTGAACCTTCTGCGAGACGTTCAGCAACCACGGCTTGGCGTCAAAGCTGCGGTTGCGATAGCCGCCCCAGCCTTCGTGGTAATTCAGGTACTGGCCATAGGCGTCCCACTTGGACACGCCATTCACCCGCTGGCTCTTCTGCATGTACCAGCCCATGAAGTCGAGGGCGTCGGCGAAGTCGTCGCGGGCGGCGCCCCAGCCGCCGGCTTCGCGCTTGTAGTCGGCCCAGGTCTCGTCCTTGGCCTGGGCGTAGCCGTAGGCGGTGCTGACCCGGCCCCAGGGGATGATGCCGAGGAAGTAATAACGCGGCGGCAGGGCGTCGTGCTTGAACGAGGATTCCTGGTACATCATCGCCATCGGCACCTGCACCGGCGCACCCCAGCGCGCCTGCATCTTTAGGGCCGCCTCGTGCCATTTCGGCTTCTCGCGGAAGATCTCGCAGAGGTTTTCGGGGTTGGCGGGCGGCTTGGTGGCGCAGCCGGCAAGCGCCAGGAGCAGGGCTGGCATCGAGAGCCGAAGCATGGAGAGGGTTCCTTTTTGCAGACGTCGGGAGCGCAGGTCGCGGGCGCTTTATACAGGCTTTGCAGGTGCATATGAATCAGCGGCCGATTGCGCGATCCCAGGCTGCGGCCAGCACGGCCGTCGCCAATGCCTCGACGGTCAGGCTTGTCGGGTTTATATTTCTCTAATATTTACTATTTTCGTAAACCGAGGGAGACAGCCGATGATCGGCGAGCGGCTCAAACGTGCCCGCGCTGCTGCTGGCCTGTCGATGCAGGCATTAGGCGATCAGGTGGGCGTGAGCGCCAACATGATCAAAAAGTACGAACATGACCAGAGCATGCCCAGTTCCGGCGTGCTTGTGCGTTTGTGCAAGGCGCTGTCGGTCCGCGCCGAGTATTTCTTCCGCCCGGCCAAGGTCGAGCTGGCGGGGGGCGAGTACCGCAAGCGTTGCAGCGCCCCCAAGGCAATCCTGAAGCGCATCGAGGCCGATGTGCTGGATCAGGCGGAGCGTTGGCAAGAGCTGATCAACCTGTGGCCGGCCTATCCCGTGCAGCCGTTCAGCGTGCCAGCGGGCCTGCCTGATGAGGTTGCCTCGCTGCAGGCGGTCGACAGCCTGGCCGATCAGGTGCGGCAACTGTGGGGCCTCGGTTCAAGTCCCATTCCAGACTTGATCGACGTGCTGGAGACCCACGGGATTCTGGTGATCATCACCCAGGTCGATGCACAGGCGAAATTCGACGGTTTGCAGGCTAGTGTGGCGGGGCAGCCGGTCATTGTGGTGTCGGCGGACTGGCCGGGCGATCGTCAGCGCTTCACCCTGGCCCACGAACTTGGCCACCTGTTGATGCACGGTCGGTTGGCCGAAGTGCTGGATGAGGAAAAGGCCTGTAACCGTTTTGCCTCGGCATTGCTGGTGCCGGCCAGCGCCATGCGGCAGCATCTGGGCGATACCCGCCACATGCTGGAGGTTCGCGAGTTGTACCTGCTCAAGGCTGAATATGGCCTCAGCATGCAGGGTTGCCTGTATCGCGCTGGGGACCTGGAGATCATCCCGCACGCCGTGCGCGAGCGGTTGTTCCTGGTGTTCGCCAAACAGGGCTGGCGCAAACAGGAGCCTGGTGCGGCGTACCGGCCAGAAACCACGCGGCTGTTCCAGCAACTGGTCTACCGCGCGCTGGGGGAGGGGATTCTCGGCGAGTCCAAGGCGGCGGAGCTGCTGGGCATGACGGTCTACCAGTTCCACCAGGCGCGCAAACTGGATTGAGGCGGGTTTACGAGGCAGGGGTTGTCTTCTGGATAACGCTTGCGCAGAGTCTGCCTACCTTGTCAGGAGACGCCCCATGCAGGAAGCCATTTTCGCCGCAGCCCAGTGCGCCATTCGCGATGGCGATATCACCGCCAACCTGGCCTTGCACCTTGAGTTCATGCGCCAAGCCCATGAGCACGGCGTAACGCTGCTGCTCTTCCCCGAACTGTCCCTCACCGGCTACGCACTCAAGACGGCCAGTGCCCTGGCCCAGGTTTTGGACACGCCTCTGCTGGCGCCGCTACGCCAGTTCGCCCAAGAGGCGGGCATGACCACAGTGGTCGGCATGCCGCTCAAGGTGCCGGGTCAGGACAAGCCTCGCATCGCGGCGTGCATCCTCCACCCGGATGCCTCGATTACCGCCTATACCAAACAACATCTGCATACCGGCGAAGACGTGTTCTTCGACGCGGGGAGCGGGGGCGAGTTGCTGTCTGTCGCCGGTGTGTCCGTGGCCTTGTCGGTGTGCGCCGATTTCACCCATCCCGAGCATGCCGCCCATGCGGCGCAGCGCGGCGCGCAGGTGTATGCGACCGGCGTGCTCATTGGCGAAACGGGTTATCCAGCGGATAGCGCCTTGTTGCAGAGTTATGCACAGCGGCATGCCATGGCGGTGCTCATGGCCAACCATGGCGGCAGTACTGGAGGCTGGGCTGCGGCTGGGCGTAGCGCGTTCTGGGATGAGCAGGGGCGGTGTGTCGCGGCTGCTTCAGGTGCTGGCAATCGGCTGTTGGTCGTTTCAGGACGGGGAGGGGAGTGGACGGGGCGCATCGAGTTCGAAGTTATAGGTCATCCAGTGTGACCTTCACCCTCTGAGGGGCGGCCAAGCGTTCGCGCACGGTGACGAGCAAGGGTTCGTCGTCTTCGGTCAACAACCCCGGCTTGAAAGGCAGTTGTCCCCGCTCAGCGACATACTGCAACGCCTGGCGCATCAGTTCGGAAGGAGTCACGCCCAGCTTTTCCAGCTCACGGTAGGCACGCACCTTGAGGTCGTCGTCGACACGCACATTGATGGACGCCACGGCCTTGGCCTCGCTGTAATAACAATGGTCTGTACATTGAATCATCACCGCGTGGCAGGCAAGACTGCGAATGGGATCACCGGCAGGCGAGACAGATGGGCGTTATTCGTTGAACTCTGGGGTCGTCTCGGGCCGCAAGGCGTGCGTCTGCAAAGCATCAGCCTCGAACCACACCGGCCACGAACTGCGCTGCCGGTTCTCCACCTGCACACAGGGGATCAACCGCTCGCGCAACACCTCGGCCCGCCCCACACCCACCGCCAGCCGGTACTTGGCGCTGTGCACGCACTCCCGGTCGCCAAACTCGCAGCGGTCCAGGCTGGTCCCGCCGCAAGGCCCGTTCGCCAGCCCTTTGGGGCAGGTCTCGGGGCAGATGTACAGCGTGTCCTCCAGCCGGCAACTGCCGCAGGTATCGCACCCCACCATCGGCCGTTTGATGCGCCGTTCCAGCTGATGCAGCCATTGCGCTGCCGCCGGGTTGCGCCATAGCGGCCGGGTCACGGCCCAGCCGAAGGCTTTGCTCAACGGCGTGGTGCGGCTGAACAGTTGATGGTGCATCGCTGCCAGCAGGTGGTAGCGGGCCTTCTCTTTTGTCGATGCGCTGATCTGCCGTTGCCCGAAGCGCCAGGCATGCCCGGGCGGGTGGAAGGTGACTGCGGGCAGGCCAGGTTCCTGCCAGGCCGCATGCCAGGCGGGCGTCCAGTCCTGGAGTGTCTTGAACAGCGGTTGCAGTTCACTGATGGCCTGCTCCAGCGCTTCGAACTGGGCGACATCATGAATGCCGGACAGGTGCACGCCAGCATAGCCCATCAACTTCAGGCCAATCACTTGCAATGCCAGGCGCTGGTTGGCGCGGTCCTTGGCGTACTGCTTGGACACCGCGGTTTCTGCCGCCAGCAAGGCGCGCATCGACGGCGTAACGGTCACCCCGGCGACGTGCTCGAGCATGCCGGCGCGGCCTTCGGTCAGCGCCATGATGCAGGCCATCAGCGGTTTCGGCCGGGGCTGGCGCTGCATCCAGTCGTACGCTTCCTGGTGTTTCTCGATGTCGAAACCCAGCTGCAGGATGAACAGGTCAGCCCCTGCGGCCAGTTTCTTCTCGGCCTTGAAATACTGCGCGCCGCCCTCGGCTTCCTGGTACTTGAACGGGTTGAGCGCGGCAGCCAGCAGCCAGTGCGGGCGGGCCTGGCGCACGATCTGCAGGGCGGCGACGGATTCGAGGTAGCGCACCGGGCGCTGGCCTGGGGTGTGGCCGGGCAGGCGGTCGCCGGTGAGCACCAGCAACTGGTCCAGGCCGACGGCGTCCATGCGCTGCAGTTGGGCCAGCAGGTCGCGGCGTTCGCGGTCCTTGCCGGAGAAGTGCAGCAGGGCGGGGACGGGTTCGGCCAGGCTGGCGAAGGCGTCCAGCGGCGACATGTCCAGGGCACTGCCGACGCGGTCGCCGATGGCCACGGTCAGCGGCCAGCCGCACAGCTGGGTGCGGGCCATGAGGGTGTCCAGCGTGGCGAAACGCTCGGCGGAGGGCTTGGGGACGAACTCGAGGATGCAGGCGAAGGCGTTGGCGTCCAGGGTCGTTTTCAGCAGGCTCATGGTGGCTACCGGGTTTGGGCAGGGTGGCAGTGTGAAGCAGATTGGTGCGCGGGGCATGTCTGGTTGCGCGGGGGAGTGTGTTGATTGAGACATTCGCGGTTGATCCCAATGGCCTCATCGCCGGCAAGCCGGCTCCCACAGGGGCCTGGCCGACCCTGTGGGAGCTGGCTTGCCAGCGATAGGGCCATCATGGTCGGACGTGGCATAGGATCATGAGCAAATCTTGATTTCATCTCAAATTTTATGAGTTTGTCTCACTTCTTCAGCCCCAGCAGAATGCCCTCATTCAATTTCAAGCATCTAGGAACACGAACATGGCACTGGCACACAACCTGGGTTTCCCCTGCATCGGCCGCGACCTGAAGCAAGCCCAGGCGGCGTTCTGCAAGGGCGAGCTGGACGAGGCCGGTCTGCGTGCCGTGGCCCGTGGTCTGCGCGCCGCGCATTGGCAGGCGCAGAAAACTGCCGGTATCGACTTGCTGCCGGTCGGCGACTTTGCCTGGCATGACCAGGTACTCACCCACTCGCTGGCCTTCGGCGTAATCCCCGAGCGCTTCAAGGGCGGTGCCAAGCCGACGCTGCAAACCCTGTTCGCCGTAGCCCAGGACGCCGAGGCCCAGGGCGTGACCCCGTGGTTCGACACCAACGAGCACTACCTGGCCCCCGAATTCACCGCCGACCAGCAATTCGCCCTGAGCTGGGAGCAGTTGTTCGAGGAAGTCGAAGAAGCCAAGGCCCTGGGCCACGCGGTCAAGCCGGTGGTGATCGGCCCGCTGACCTACCTGTGGCTGGGCAAGGCCAAGGGCAGCGAATTCGACAAGCTGGACCTGCTCGACCGCCTGCTGCCGCTGTACGACCAGGTCTTGAACCGCCTGGCGGCACAGGGTGTGGAATGGGTGCAGATCGACGAGCCGATCCTTGCCCTGGAGCTGCCGCAGGACTGGAAGAACGCCTACGAGCGCACCTACAACATCCTCCAGCGCGCCCCGCTGAAAAAGCTGATCGCCACCTACTTCGGCGGCCTGGACGCCAACCTCGGCCTGGCCGCCAACCTGCCGGTCGATGGCCTGCATGTCGACCTGGTGCGCGCCCCGGACCAGCTCCAGACTCTCCTCGACCGCCTGCCGGCCTACAAGGTGCTGTCGTTGGGCGTGGTCGACGGTCACCAAGCTGGGCATTGCGACCTGGAGCAGGCGCTGGATGTGGTGCGCCATGCCCACGAGCGCCTGGGTGATCGGCTGTGGGTCGCGCCGTCGTGTTCGCTGCTGCAACGCGATGATGAACTGAACAGCGGGCTGGCCTTGGCGGTGCAGAAGTGCCAGGCAGTAGCAACGCTGGCCAAAGCCCTTGAGCAGCCCGAAGCCACCCGGCTGTGCGCTGCGTAGCAGCACCGCGATCATTCAGGCAACATCGCACGTCCCATTGCGACCAGAACGGCGTGCCATGAAGCCCATCCACCTGACCTTGATCTGCCATGCCCGCACCGAAGCGCAGCGGGTGGGGCGCTTTGCTCTGGATGATGAGCCGCTGCGCGATGCGCCCGGGCCGCTGGGCGAGTTATCCACAACCGCCCGCTACCTGAGTGCCCCCGAGCTACGCGCCCGGCAGACTGCCGAGGGGCTGGCCGCGATGGTCGATGAAGGCTTGCGCGACTGCGACCTGGGTAGCTGGAAGGGCATGCGGCTCAAGCAACTGGACGAGAAGGCGCTGCAGCTGTGGCTCAGTGACCCGCAGGCAGCGCCCCATGGTGGCGAATCAATCGCCGCGCTGTGCCTGCGGGTGGCCCAGTGGATGGACAGTGCCCTGGGCGAGGGTGAGTGGATCGCCATCACCCATCCTTTCGTCATCCGCGCCGCGATGTTGCATGCGCTGGGGGCGCCGTTGGAGTCCTTTCAGCGCATTGATGTGCCACCCTTGGCACGTGTGCGTTTCAGTCGTTACGGGCAGTGGCGGTTGCAGCTGAGTTCAGTGTGATGGCTAGTATCGCCGGGGCCGCTTCGCGCCCCTTTCGCCGGCAAGCCGGCTCCCACATTGACCGGGCTGGGCAATCCCTGTGGGAGCTGGCTTGCTAGCGAAAGGGCTGCGAAGCGGCCCCAGCGAGCTCGAATTGAACAAAGTTGTTGCCCCTACCGCCGCACCAACGCCGGCAGCACGCGGATATAAACCAGCTCACTGACCAACTCCACCAGCGTCTGGGTAATCACCGCCGCCGCCGCCAGCGCGCGAATCGGTTCCGGCAGCGCCAACGCCAAGGGCAATACCACCAGCGAATTACGCGTGGCAGCACTGAAGGTCACCGCCCGCGCCTCGCCTGTGGATAACCGCAGCAGCCGCGCCGCCGCCCACCCAAGCAGCGGTGCCAGCAAGGCGAAGCCGACATACACCGGCAACACCGGCAGCAACTCATCCAGTCGCTCCACCACCACGCCAATCTGCGACCCGATCACCGCGATCAGCACCAACGCCATGGCCGGCACCGGCAGCCAGGCCCAGGCGTCGTTCCAGCGCGCAATCAGCGGCGAGCGCCGGGCCCCGGTGCTGGTGGCCACGGCCAGCAACAGCGGCAGCACGATCAGCAGCACGAAGGCCTCCACGAACGGCGCCACCGAGATATCCACCGGCTGGGCGCCACCGAGCATCAGCGCCAGGTACAGCGGCAGCAACGCCAGTTGCACCAGCAACAGCACCGGCGTGGCAGCCAGGGTCAGGCGCGACTCGCCCTTGCCCAGGTGGGTGAACACCACCACGTAGTCGATGCACGGCGTCAGCAGCACCAGCAGGGCGCCGACCAGCACGGCGGGGTGGTCGACCAACCCACGGGTACCGGCCCACACCAGCAGCGGCACCAGCACGAAGTTGGCCAGCAGCAGCGCGCCCATGAAGCGCCGGTTGCCAAGCCCGGCGCGCAGGTCGAGAAAGGGAATCTGCAGGAACATCGCATACATCAGCACGGCGATGGCCGGGGTTACCAGCAGCTCCAGGGGCCGGGCCGCCGAAGGCGCCAGCAGGCCGACGGCGGCGGCGAGCACAACGGCGATGAAATAAACGGGGATCTGCTGGCGTTCGAGTTGCTCTCTGTCCACGGGCGTCCTGGCATTTGCGACTGAATTACTGGGTGGGGCAGGGTACTATCTGGCGCTAACCATAGGGAGTGATTCGATGCGAATTCTAGTGGTAGGTGCGAGCAAGGGATTGGGCAAGGCACTGGTCGAGGGCCTGGGCCAGGCGGGCGATACGCTGATCGGTGTGTCGCGCACACGGCCTGCAGCGTTGCCGGCGGCGGTACGCTGGATCGAGGCCGACCTCGGCCAACCGCGCCAGGCCGCGGCGGCGATCCACGAGGCGGTGGCCGGGGAAGGGCTGGACGTATTGGTCTACAACGTCGGGATCTGGGAAGCGCTGGCGTTCGAGGACGGCTACAGCTTCCTCGACGATGACGACGGGCAGATCGAACGCATGGTCGCCACCAACCTCACGGCGCCGTTGCTGCTGATCAAACGGTTGTTGCCGGTGCTGCTCAACAGCATGCGGCCACGGATCATCCTCACGGGGTCGACCTCGGCGTTGCCGGGGAGTGGGCGGCCGGAGGTGACCTTCGGTGCCAGCAAGTTCGGCTTGCGCGGTATTGCCGAAACCTTGCGCGAAGGGTTTCGTGAGCAGGGGTTGGGGGTGAGTTGCCTGAACCTGGGCTACCTCAACACTGTGGACGGGCTGGAGGTGCCGTTGGCCCAGGCCGAGCAGCGCGGCGAAGGTTCGCTGATCCCGCTGCACGATGTGGTGCAGGTGTGCCGGATGATGTTGAGCCTGTCTGCTGCCAGCTATGTGCGTGACATCACCTTGCCGGCGCTGCGCGACGAGCGCTTCTGAAGTGCAGCCCTATCGCGGGGCAAGTCGCAGCGGCGCACCGCCGCTCCCACGCTAACCTTGCATGTGCAGGTCTATCGTGGGAGCGGCGGTGCGCCGCTGCGACTTGCCCCGCGATTGCGATTACCGCTCGATCGCCAACGCCACGCCTTGCCCACCACCGATACACAACGTGGCCAGACCTTTCTTGGCATCGCGCTTGATCATTTCATGCAGCAAGGTCACCAGCACCCGGCAGCCCGACGCACCAATCGGGTGGCCCAGGGCAATGGCGCCGCCGTTGACGTTGACCTTGGCCGCATCCCACTCCAGCTGCTTGCCCACCGCCAGCGCCTGGGCGGCAAAGGCTTCGTTGGCCTCGATCAGGTCCAGCTCGCCCAGCTGCCAGCCGGCCTTGGCCAGGCAACGCTGGGTAGCCGACACCGGGCCGATGCCCATGATCGCAGGGTCCACGCCGGCACTGGCGTAGGCGGCGATTTTGGCCAGCACCGGCAGGCCCAGGGCCTTGGCTTTGCTGGCGCTCATCAGCAGCACCGCGGCGGCGCCGTCGTTGAGGCTGGAGGCGTTGCCGGCAGTGACGCTGCCGTCCTTCTTGAAGGCAGCACGCAGCTTGCCGAGGGACTCGGCGGTAGTGCCGGGGCGCGGTTGCTCGTCGGTGTCGAACACCAGCGGCTCGCCTTTTTTCTGCGGGATGTGGATAGGGGTGATCTCATCCTTGAAGCGCCCGGCCTCGATGGCCGCCACCGCTTTGCGCTGCGACTCGGCGGCGAAGGCGTCCTGCTGCTCGCGGGTGAGGCCGTATTTTTCCACCAGGTTCTCGGCGGTGATGCCCATGTGGTAGTCGTTGAAGGCATCCCACAGGCCGTCGGTGATCATGCTGTCGACCAGCTGGCCATGGCCCA
Organism: Pseudomonas sp. zfem004; assembly: GCF_032621715.1. Lineage (NCBI taxonomy): Bacteria > Pseudomonadati > Pseudomonadota > Gammaproteobacteria > Pseudomonadales > Pseudomonadaceae > Pseudomonas > Pseudomonas sp. zfem004. Next base: position 147,951 of record NZ_JAVYJF010000009.1, read on the forward strand.
TGCGTTGGCCGGTGCGGGCCGAAGGCAGCACGTAGGGCGCCAGGCTCATGTTCTCCTGGCCGCCGGCGATCACCACTTCAGCGTCGCCGCAGCGGATGGCCTGGGCAGCCAGGTGCAGGGCCTTGAGGCCCGAGCCGCAGACTTTGTTCAGGGTCAGCGCCGGCACTTCATAGGGCAGGCCGGCCTTGACCGCGGCCTGGCGGGCGGGGTTCTGCCCGGCGCCGGCAGTGAGCACCTGGCCGAGGATCACTTCGTCGACCTGGGTCGGGTCCAGCTGGGTCTGGGCCAACAACTGGCGGATCACCGCAGCGCCCAGCTCGACAGCGGACAGGTTGGCCAGCGCCCCCTGGAAACTGCCGATGGCAGTGCGGGTGGCGGCGACGATGACGACTTCGTTCATTGTTGTTCTCCGGGGTACGCTCATGATCGCCACAGCATCCCTGCCGGGCGCTGATTTGAGAAGTTTGTTTTTCTTTGCCATTGATCCGAAATTCAAATGAATGAACAGCGGCGGGCCACGCCTGCGCTGGGCGCAACTAAGCTTGGCATCAGCTTCGGGGGACAGTGTTTGCCAACCACCAGATCGGAGCTTCCTGCCATGCGCTACTCAGTGATTGCCATCACCCTGCTGCTCGCCAGCGCCACCAGCTACGCCAGGACCGAATGCACCACGGCCGAGCGCAGCACCTGGCAGGATGCCGACAAGTTCCAGGCCCAGCTCAAGGAGCAGGGCTACAAGATCAACAAGTTCCAGATCACCAAGGGCAACTGCTACGAGATCTACGGTTTCGACAAGGACGGGCGCAAGGTCGAGATCTACCACGACCCGGTCACCGGCAAGGCGATCAAGACCGAGATCCATAAGTGACCACCAGCGTGCGCCTGTGGGACCCGTTGCTCAGGCTGTGCCACTGGTCCCTGGCGCTGGTGTTCTTTGCCGATTATTTCTTCAACGAGGCCGGTGACGACTGGCACCAGTGGCTGGGCTACTACGCCGGTGCCTGCCTGGTGCTGCGCATTGCCTGGGGTTTTGTCGGGCCGCGCAGTGCGCGCTGGGTGGATTTCTGGCCCACGCGGGCGCGGTTGAAGGTGCATGCGCTGGCGCTTTGGCGTGGTGAACACTTTCACCGCATGGGCCATACGCCGATTGGCGCGCTGGTGATGGTGCTGATGATGACCGGCATCGCCAGCCTGGGCGTGACCGGCTGGATGATGCTGGAGGTGGATGCCCTGTGGGGCGCCGAATGGCTGGAGACGCTGCACAGCTGGCTGGCCGACGCGGTGCTGGCGCTGGTTGGCGTGCACCTGCTGGCGGCGCTGGTGGAGAGTGTGCGGCTGAGGGAGAACCTGCCGTTGTCGATGGTGACCGGGCGGCGGCGGTCGTCCGAGGATCCTTGAAAGGCTGGAGGGCCATCGCGGGGCAGGCCCGCTCCCACGTACAGCCGCTCCCACGCAAGCATCACTGCGACTGTGGGCTGCCCCCAAGGGTTGGATTGGTGTCCAACTTATTGGAGGCGATGCTTACGTGGGAGCGGGCTTGCCCCGCGATGATCGTGCCTACACCGCCGGGCACTGGTTGGTAACGCAGTGGATGCCACCGCCGCCCGCCGCAATCGCATCGATATCCAACTGCACCACTTCCCGCCCCGGATACAACTTCACCAACAACGCCCGGGCCTTCTCGTCGGCACTGCGATCACCAAACTGCGGCGCAATCACCGCGCCATTGATCACGAAGTAGTTGATGTACCCCGCGGCAAAGTCCGGGTTGCCCTTGCTGAACTTGTTGCTGCGCGGTTTCAACGGCGGCGACATCGTATGCACCTGCAACTTGCGCCCATCGGCGTCGGTGGCGTTCTGCAGAATTTCCAGGTGCTTGCGGGTCACCGCGTGGTCGTAGGAATCCGGGTCGTTGTCCAGGTTCGCCACCACCACGCCGGGCGCCGCGAAGCGCGCATAGAAGTCCACGTGGGCATCGGTGATGTCCTTGCCCTTGATGCCCGGCAGCCAGATGATCTTGCGCAGCCCCAGCCGCGCCTTCAGCTCCTCTTCGACCTCGGCCTTGCTCCAGTCGGGGTTGCGGTTGCGGTTGATCCAGCTGCTTTCGGTCATGATCCCGGTGCCGTGGCCGTCCACTTCGATGCCGCCGCCTTCGCCCACCAGCTCGCTGCGCTGGTACTGGGCACCGGCCAGCTTGGCCACCCGCGCCGCCAGCTTGGCGTCGTACCGGTGCTGCTGCTTGCCGCCCCAACCGTTGAAGTTGAAGTCCACCGCGCCCAGCGCGCCATCGTCGTCCAGCACCAGGTTGGCGCCGATGTCGCGCATCCAGATGTCGTCCAGCTCGGTTTCGACATAGGTGATGTTGTGGTTGCCGCACTCTTCCTCGGCGATATCGCGTTCGCTGGCGCGGCAGAACACCGTCACCGGCTGGTAGGCGGCGATGGCCCGGGCGATACGGCCCAGCGCGGCCTGCACGTCTTCGGTGAAGTCTTCCCAGATGGCATCCTGGGCGCCGAAGGCTATGTAGGCGCACTGCTGCTTTTCACCCTCGTCGGGCATGAACCAGCGGCCGGCCTCGGCAGCGCGGGCGCTGCCCAGGGGCAGGCCGAAGCTGGCGACGGCGCTGACGCCGGCGACCACGCTGAGCTGTTGAAGGAAGGTGCGGCGAGTGGGCATGGGGTCAGTCCTGTGCAGTCTTGAAACGGGTCCAGACACGCATGCGCGCACGCATGTCGGCCTGGGGGATGTCCTTGCCGGGGATCAGCCGGGCATAGGTAGCTTCGTCAAGGTAGATATCGGGGTTGTCGCGCAGCCGGGCGTCCACCAGTGGGCGCGCCTTGGCGCTGGAGGTGGGGTAGCCGGTGGTGCTGCTGATCGCGGCCATGTTCTCCGGGCGCATGACGAAGTTGATGAAACGATAGGCGTACTCGGGGTGCTTGGCGTCGGCGGGGATGGCCATGGTGTCCATCCACACCGTGGTGCCTTCGCGGGGCACGCGGTACTGGAAGTCGATGGCCTTGCCGGCGGCTTCGGCGGTGCGCTGGGCCTGGATCACGTCGCCGCTGTAGCCCAGCGACAGGCAGATGTTCTGGTTGACCAGCTCGGTCACCGGTTGCGACTGCAGCTTCTTCACATAGGGGCGGATGCCCTTGAGCAGTTCGCTGGCGGCGGCCAGGTCTTCGCGTTTGGCGCTACGTGGCTCGCGGCCCAGGTAGTGCAGCACCACGGCCAGCACTTCGTCGGGCGAGTCGATCATCGAGATGCCGCAGTCGGCGAACTTGGCCGCCAGCTCCGGCTTGAACAGCAGGTCGAGGCTGTTCAGCGGGGCGTCGGGCACGCGCTCGCGGATCTTCTTCGCGTCCATGGTCAGGCCGATGGTGCCCCAGGTGTAGGGCACGGTGGCCTGGCTGGCCTTGGGGTACTGGTCGTGCAGTTTGCGCAAGCTGGGGTCGATGTCGTCCAGCGCGGTCAGCTGGCTGCGGTCGAGCTTCTGCAGGCTGCCGGCGCGCATCAGCCGTTCGGCCACGGTGTCGCCGGGGAACACCAGGTCGTAGCCGCTGCGCCCGGACATCAGCTTGGCTTCCAGTACCTCGCTGCCGTCCATGACGTCGTAGATCACCGGGATACCGGTTTCGGCGGTAAAGCGCTTGAGCGTGTCTTCGGCGAAATAGTCGGCCCAGTTGTACAGGCGCAAGGCCTCCTGGTCGGCCTGGGCGAGGCCGGCGCAGGTCGCCAGCGCTGCGATGGCCAGCAGTTGTGATGGACGGCGTGGCATGGTCAGGCCCTCTCGGTGTGCGGGGTGCGGCCGTCGAGGGTCATCAACGGCGCGTACAGGTCGGGGCGGCGGTCACGGTACACGCCCCAGCTCAGGCGGTCCTCGCGCATCTGCGCCAGGTCCAGGTCGTGCAGCCACACGCCACTGCTGGCGCGGTCGGCTTCGGCGAGCAGGGCGCCTTTGTGGTCGCAGATGAACGACGAGCCGTAGAAGCGCATCGACAGGCTGCTGTCACTTTTGGCCACTTCATCGCCGACCCGGTTGGCGGCGACCACCGGCAGCAGGTTGGCGGCGGCGTGGCCGCGCATGGCGATTTGCCAATGATCGCGCGAATCCAGCCCGGCGGCGCCGGGCTCGGAGCCGATGGCGGTGGGGAACAGCAGCACTTCGGCGCCCATCAGCGCCAGGCAGCGGGCGGTCTCGGGGAACCACTGGTCCCAGCAGATGCCGACGCCCAGGCGGCCGAAGGCGGTGTCCCAGACCTTGAAACCGGTGTCGCCGGGGCTGAAGTACTCCTTCTCCTGGTAACCGATGGCGTTGGGGATATGGCTCTTGCGGTACACCCCCAGCAGCGTGCCGTCGGCATCGGCCACGGTCAGCGAGTTGAAGAAGGCGTTGCCGGCGCGCTCGTACCAGCTCAGCGGCAGCACCACGCCCAGCTCCTTGGCCAGGGCGGCGAAGCGGCGCAGCAGCGGGCTGTCGTGGTAGTCCTCGGCCAGGGCCTGGTGGCTGTGGCACTGCTCGATGCAGAAATACGGCGTGGCGAACAGCTCCTGCAGCAGGATCACCTTGGCGCCGTCTGCGGCGGCCTGGCGCACCAGTTGCTCGGCGCGGTCGAGGTTGCTGGGCACATCCCAGCTGCAGGCCATCTGGGTGGTGGCGATGCGCAGGGTGCTCATGGGCGCTCTCCTTGCAGCGGCCAGGCCGGCTGCTGCTGGGTGATGCAGTGGATGCCGCCGCCGCCGTGGGCGATATGGTCGATGCGCACCGGCACCACTTCGCGGCCGGGGAAGGCATGGGCGAGCTGATCGGCGGCGGCCTGGTCGGCGTCGATGCCGTAGGCCGGCATGATCACCGCGCCGTTGGCCAGGTAGAAGTTGGTGTAGGAGGCGCAGAACACCTCGGCCTCGGTGTCCACGGCCGCCGTGGCCTCGTACAGGTCGAGCAGCTCGAATTTGCGGCCTTGGGCGTCGGTGGCCAGCTCCAGTGCACGGCGGTTTTCGCGGACTACTTCGGCGTACACCGAACCCTGGTCATGGGTGGCATCCACCAGCAGCACGCCGGGGCGGGCGAAGGCGCACACGCCGTCGACATGGCCGTCGGTCATGTCACCGGTCACGTACTGCGGGTCGCCCGGCAGCCAGATAGTCTTGCGGATGCCCAGCAGGCGGGCGAAGCAATCCTCGAACTCGGCCTTGCTCAGGCCTGGGTTGCGGTTGGGGTTGAGCAGTACTGATTCGGTGGTGATCAGCGTGCCTTCACCGTCCACATGGATGGCGCCGCCTTCGTTGCACAGCGGGGTGCTGAGGCCTTCGAGACCGAGCTGGTCGAGGATGCGCCGGGCCAGGCTGCGGTCCTTGCCGTGTTCGGACTTGTTGCCCCAGGCGTTGAAGCGCCAGCTCAGGCCAGCCACGCCGTGCTGCGGGTGGACCAGGAAGCTCGGGCCGCTGTCACGGCACCAGCTGTCGTCGACGGCCAGCTCGATCAGCTCGATGCCAGGGCCGCACAGGTCGCGGGCGGTGGCCATGGCGGACGGGTCCACCACCATTTTCACCGGCTCGAAGCGGGCGATGGCGGCGGCCACCCGGGCATAGTCGCGCTGTACGTCGGCCAGGGTCACGCCCCAGCCCGACTCCCAGAGCGGTTGGTTGTGCGGCCAGATCATCCAGGTGGCAGCGTGGCGGGCCCATTCGGCAGGCATGCGCCAGCCGCTGTCGTGGGACAGGGTCATAGTGAACTCCGATCTATTAGGGATTTTTATCAACGAAGCCCGCCGTCGCGGGTGTTGGTGCCAATGTTATGGCTGGGAAGTTGGGGCGACAAACGATAGATTTAGCGTATTTCTGATCAGTCAGGCTTATCAGCATGCTCAAGCATTGGCCCCCGCTCAACGCCCTGCGCGGTTTCGAAGCCGCTGCCCGCCTGGGCAGTTTCCACAAGGCCGCCGAGGCCCTGAACCTCACCCAGTCGGCGATCAGCCAGCAGATTCGCAGCCTGGAAAGCTACCTGGAGCAACCGCTGTTCCATCGCACCGGGCGCAGCGTCAGCCTTACCGATGCCGGGCATGATCTGCTCAGCACCACCCAGACCTTGCTGCAGCAACTGGCGGTGGGCATCCGCCGGTTGGACCAGTACCGCAAGCCCAACCAACTGGTGGTCAACACCACCCCGGCGTTCGCTCGGCACTGGCTGCTGCCGCGCCTGGGGGATTTTCACCAGCGTTATCCAGAAGTGGACCTGTGGCTGTTCACCAGCTTCGAGGTGCCGGACATGGCCAGCGAGACCATCGACCTGGCGATCCGCGATGACATTGGCGCCCAGGCTGAATGCAGCTTCAGTGTGTTGCACCAGGACCTGCTGTACCCGGCCTGCCATCCGGACCTGGCCGAGCAGGGGCGCACCACCTTGCATGGCGAGCGGGAGATGGACTGGAGCCACTGGCAGGTCGAAGGCGGCGAGGATGTCGGGCAGCAGGGCAAGGGGCTAAATTTTTCCGACCCGGGGTTGCTGCTGGAGGCGGCGGGCGAGGGCTTGGGGATTGCCCTGGTCAGCCAGCTGCTGGCACAGCGCTTGGTGGAGCAGGGGCGTTTGCAGGCGTTGTCTGCCCAGCGTGTGCGTGGGCCGGCGTGGAGTTGCCTGGTGCATCGCGACAGCCAGGATGACCCGCAGGCGCGGCGCTTTCTGGAGTGGTTGAAGGGGGGACTGGTGCAGGATTGATGGCCCTATCGCGGGGCAAGCCCGCTCCCACGCCAACCTTGCGTTTGCAGGTATAGCGTGGGAGCGGGCTTGCCCCGCGATAGGGCCGCTGGTGTTTTGCAACGATCCGATCACCCCGTAATATGTGTCGGATATCCCACGAGGGTAGTCTCACCCTCTAGATCAAACGGCAGCGCCCCAAATCCGGCCGCTGCCCCAGCCTAAACCTGACGAGGTACAGACATTGGCCATCATTCATCCCAAGGTTCGCGGTTTCATCTGCACCACGACTCACCCAAAGGGCTGCGAGCTCAACGTCCGTGACCAGATCGAAGCCACCCGCAAGCTGGGCGTGCGCGAGGATGGTCCGAAGAAAGTCCTGGTGATCGGCGCCTCCAGCGGCTACGGCCTGGCCGCCCGCATCACCGCGGCATTCGGCTTCAAGGCCGACACCCTGGGCGTGTTCTTCGAAAAGCCGGGCACCGAGACCAAGGCCGGCACCGCCGGCTGGTACAACGCCGCCGCCTTCGACAAGTTCGCCAAGGCCGAGGGCCTGTACAGCAAGTCGATCAACGGTGACGCCTTCTCCGACGAAGCCCGCGCCAAGGTCATCGAGCTGATCAAGAACGAAATGGGCGGCCAGGTCGATCTGGTCATCTACTCTCTGGCCTCGCCGGTGCGCAAGCTGCCGCAGACCGGTGAAGTGATTCGTTCGGCGCTCAAGCCGATCGGCCAGCCGTACAAGTCGACCGCCATCGACACCAACAAGGACACCATCATCGAGGCCAGCATCGAGCCGGCCACCGAGCAGGAAATCGCCGATACCGTCACCGTGATGGGCGGCCAGGACTGGGAACTGTGGATCGACGCCCTGAACGCCGCCGGCGTGCTGGCGCCTCAGGCTCGCACCGTGGCCTTCAGCTACATCGGCTCTGACATTACCTGGCCGATCTACTGGGACGGCGCGCTGGGCAAGGCCAAGCAGGACCTGGACGAAACCGCCCAGCGCCTGGGCAAGAAAGTCGGCGGCAGTGCCAACGTTGCGGTGCTGAAGTCGGTGGTTACCCAGGCTAGCTCGGCGATCCCGGTGATGCCGCTGTACCTGTCGATGGTCTTCAAGATCATGCAGGAGAAGGGTATTCACGAAGGCACCCAGCACCAGCTGGACCGCATGTTCCGTGACCGCATGTACCGTGCGGACGGTGCGCCGGCTGCACTGGACGACGAAGGTCGTCTGCGTCTGGACGACTGGGAACTGCGTGATGATGTGCAGGACGCCTGCCGTGCCATGTGGCCGAAGGTGACCACCGAGAACCTGTTCGAGCTGACCGACTACGCCGGTTACAAGAAGCAGTTCCTCAACCTGTTCGGTTTCGAGCGCGCTGACGTCAACTACGACGAAGACGTGGCCACCGATGTGAAGTTCGACTGCATCGAGCTGTAATCGCGTTTGACCCCATCGCGGGGCAAGCCCGCTCCCACGCCAGATACTGAAGGCGTGGGAGCGGGCTTGCCCCGCGATGCATTGGTACAGGTAAAAGAATTTTTGCTAGCGTAGGCGCACAACACCATAGAAGCGCGCCATGAGCAGCCTTACCCAGCCCGCCACCGCCTTTCGCCACAATGCCCCCGACGGCTACAGCCTCGGCGGTTTTCGCTGGCGCCACGCCACCCCCGACAGCCAGCGCCCGCTGGTGATCATCAACGCCGCCACCTCGGTGCGTTGCCGTTACTACTCCCGTTTCGCCGACTACCTGTTCGCCCAAGGCTTCGATGTACTGAGCTACGACTACCGTGGCATCGGTGAATCGCGCCCGGCCTCGCTGCGCGGTTTCCAGGCCTCGTGGAGCGACTGGGGCCGGCTGGATTTCGAGGCAATGCTGCAACTGGCTGGCGCCGAACACCCGGGGCAACCGGTGCATGTGGTGGGGCACAGTTTCGGCGGCTGGGCGCTGGGGCTGGCGCCTTCGGCGGCGCAAGTGCAGCACGCGGTGCTGGTGGGGGCGCAGTTCGCCTACTGGCGTGACTATGCGGCGGACCAGCGCTGGCAGTTGTTTGGCAAATGGCATGTGTTGATGCCGCTGCTGACCCGGGTGTTCGGCTACTTTCCCGGCAAGCGCCTGGGTTGGCTGGAGGACACGCCGGCCGGAGTGGTGCACGACTGGAGCACGCCCACGCCACGCTACGAGCACCGGCCCAGCGGGCGATTGCTGGAAGCCTTGCCGTTCGCTCACGTCAGCGCTTCGACCTTGGCGATCAGCCTGACCGACGATCCGTTCGGCACGGTGGCGGCCACCGAGCGGTTATTGGGGTATCTGGATGAGCGCGGGCGCAAGCACCTGCTGGTGGCGCCTGGAGATATCGGCGTCGAGGAGATTGGCCACTTCGCGTTCTTTCATGACCGTTTTCGGCAGAGCCTGTGGCCGATTGCGCTGGGGTGGTTGCAGGCGGGGAGGTTGGCGGGTGGTGTGCCGGGCAAGATCATCTGAAGGCTCATGGCCTTATCGCGGGGCAAGCCCGCTCCCACGCCAGACCTGTAAATGCGCGAGTGGCGTGGGAGCGGGCTTGCCCCGCGATGCGGATTGTCAGGCCAGGCGCGCCAAAGGCTGCGCGGCAAACTTCACCCCCGCCAGCCCATGCTTGATCAGCGCACGGATATTGCCATGGTCACTGCCCTCGGGCGTGGCCACCACGCTGCGGTAGTGCTCGCCAAAGGCCAGCAGCGCTTCCTGGTCGCTCAAACCTTCCAGCAAGGCCAGGCCCAGGGTCTTGCACGAACCTTCGTTCTGCCCGGCAGCGTTGTGCACGTCACCGTTGTCGAAGGCCTGTGGCTGGTAGCTGTAATTCGCGGCGATGAACGCCAGGGTGTCGGCAAACACATGTTCGCCGCTGGCGAGGCTGCTGCGCAGGGTGTTCAGGTCAGTCACGGGGTTTTCCTTGTTCGAACGCCGCCTGTTGCTCGGCGCTGGCTTCTTTCTGGTATTGGGCTTTCCACTCGGCGTAGGGCATGCCGTACACCGCTTCACGGGCGTCGTCCATGCTCAGGTCGACCTGGCGCTCGTCGGCGGCGGCCTTGTACCACTTGGACAGGCAGTTGCGGCAAAAGCCGGAGAGGTTCATCAGGTCGATGTTCTGCACGTCGGTGCGCTTTTGCAGATGGTCGACCAGGCGCCGGAACGCGGCGGCTTCGAGTTCGAGCTGTTGCTGGGGAGTCATGGCGGTCTCTCAGGTCATGCGGTTCTTCAGATGGCGGCCACCGTTGATGACCACCTGGCTGCCGGTGCTGTACTGGCTGTGCAGCAGGAACAGCACGGCGTCGATCAGTGGGCGGGCGCCGGGTTCGAACTCCAGCAGGGCTTTTTTCAGTGTCTGCTGGCGATAGTGCTCGTCGCCACCCTCCTTGAGGATCAGCAGGCCCGGCAGGATACCGTTGACGCGCACCGTGGGCGCGTACTTTTCGGCGAACGACAGCACCATGTTCTGCAGCGCGGCCTTGGTCGCGGCATAGCCGATATGGCTCTTGCTGCCGCGCGAAGAGGTCTCGTCGCAGATATGGATGATGTCGGCCTTATCCACCTTGCCCAGCAGCTCACCCAGCGCCAGGTTGAGGTGGTAGGGCGCCTCGACGTGCAGGCGGAACATGGTGTCGAGGTTGTCCAGGCCGTCGTCGAGCCACAGCGAGGCGTTGTGGATGATCGCGCGCAGGCCGTCGTAGTGGCTGTGCAGGTGGTCGATCAGGGCCTGGCGGTCGTCGGCGTTGGTGAGGTCGGCCTGGAACTGCTGGATGTTCGGGTGCGCCGCCTGTGCATTGAGGCTGCGGCTGGCGCTGACCACCGTATGGCCGGCCTGGGCCAGCTCCAGTGCCAGGGCCAGCCCGACACGCTGGCTGGCACCGGTAATGAGGATAGGGCTGTTCATGTTCGGGGCGGTCTGTCATCTGTCCGTGCGTGATGCCCCAGCATACCCGAACTGCACCGCCTTGCGAGCCCGTGCCTCAGCGGCTGCGCAGGCCCTCGGCACGGTCTGCGGCCGAGCGTGGCGCGGCGTTCAGCCAGCCGGCCAGCAGGCGGGTCGACAGCGGGATGAACAGGTACACCATGAGTGGCGTCAGGGCCAGGGTGCTGAGCAGCACCCGCGGCAGCAGGTCGAGCGGCGCGAGCCAGTGGCCGAACAGCAGGTTGAACAGCAACGAGACCGGGAAGAACGCCAGCCAGATGGCCGTGGCCTGCTTCCAGCGCGGCGGTTTTTGCACCATGTTGGTGCCGAACCAGTCGTCGATGCCGCTGACGCGCCTCTCTTTGGGGCGTTCGAACAGGCCGTCACCGCGCTGCAACCAGGTGCGACGCGAGGCCGAATGCTCCCAGGCGTGCAGCGTTTGCTCATTGGTAAAGCGGAAGATGATCTGGAAATCATCGCCTTCGGCAGGCGGGGCGAGGATGCCTGAGCCCAGGTAGCCGGGGAAGTCGGTGGCCAGCTGTTCGCCTTCGTGCAGCCAGGCCAGCAGGTCCTGGTAGCGGCCATGGGCGGCGCGGCGCGACACCATCAAGGTGACGGGGTGGGTAGACATCGTGTATCTCCTGGCGACGGGGCTGGCGGGTAGCCGGCCCCTTGGCATGCGGCCCGGGGTGGTGGGCGGCGCAGGCATGCTTGCAAGAATCGGGCGCGGATTATCGCCGATCGATCATGACCCGTCAGTTTCAACGGGCGGACGCTCGTCAGAAGTTGGCTTGGGCGTGCAGTTCGGGGTGAGCCTGCCGATGGGCCTGAAGAATGTACTCACGCAGGCGCTCGATCTCTTCGGCCGGCGTGTGCGACAGGTCGTAGGCGGCAAGCCTCGGGCCGATGCGCCGGCGCAACGCGCCGTGCAGGCCGATCGGCGGGATGTCCTCGGCGGCGAAGTGCAGCTCGAAATGCGCCGGCGCCTTGCTCTGCCCGTGGATTTCCACCAGCACGCCCTTGAACGAGATATCCCGTACCCACAGGTCGCTGGCCTGGTGGTGGTCGTCGAGCAAGGCCGCCGGTTGCTCCAGCGACAGGCGCCACGGCCGCAGCATAGGGCCGTCTTCGTAGATGTCCGGTGAACCCAGCTGCAGGTGCAGGGCGTGGAACTCGTCTTCGACCAGTTGCAGGGGGAAGCTCAACTGCTGATTGTTGAAGCTGGCCTGCAGCGTGACCTGTTCATTGGCCACCAGGCGGGTGAGCAGGTCCTTCAGCCGACGGTCGCCATTGACCAGCAGGCTCGACATGGGGTCGGCCAGGTTCAACTGCGGCGAGTGCTGCATGTTCTGGATGAAATCCAGCTCGTCCTGGGAGAGAAGGGCGTCTGCTTGCATGGTCGAACTCGAGGAAGCGATCGGTAATGGCGATTACGTCAAGGGGGTGGACAGTGGCCTATGCGTTTGGTTCAGGTCACTGGTCGGATAGTTTGCGCGGCTGTGACTTTAGCGGTAGGCGGCCTTTTGCCACTGTCGGGTGCTAGTATCCTACGCTTTCACTCAGTTTCGGAATCCTCACCTGATGAAAGTCGCCATTATTTCCGGTTCGGTCTATGGCACCGCCGATGAAGTCGCCCGTCATGCGGTGTCGCTGCTCAACGCTGCTGGCCATGAAGCCTGGCATGCAGGCCGTGCCACCCTGCAGGATATCGAGGGCTTTGCCCCGCAGGCCTTGCTGGCGGTGACCTCGACCACCGGCATGGGCGAACTGCCCGACAACCTGATGCCGCTGTACAGCGTCATTCGCGATGTGCTGCCCGCCGCCTGGCGTGGCTTGCCGGGTGCCGTGATCGGCCTGGGCGACTCCAGCTACGGCGATACCTACTGCGGGGGTGGCGAGCAGCTTCGTGAGCTGTTTGCCGAGCTGGGCGTGCGTGAGGTGCTGCCGATGCTGCGCCTGGATGCCAGCGAAACCGTGACCCCGGAGGCCGATGCCGAGCCGTGGCTGGCAGAGTTTGCCGCTGCCATTCAGGGCTGAATGCCATCGCGGGGCAAGCCCGCTCCCACGCCAATTACCTGCGTGGGAGCGGGCTTGCCCCGCGAGACGGCCTTCAGGTGTGCTCGCGCAACAACGCCAACCACGCCTGCGCCGCCCGTGACAGGTACGCCCCGCGCCGCCAGATGAAGGCGATGTCCCACCTCAGATCGCCCGGCGCGCGCAAGGGCAAGCGCACCACCCCAGGCCGCTCCAGGCCCCGCGCGACCACCCGCGGCAGCAGCACCACCCCTTGGCCCGCCGCCACCAACGAGGCAAGGAAATCCGCCTGGCCACTGCGCCCACCTTCCTTCGGGGTAAAGCCTACCTGCTGGCAAGCGCTGAGCAGCCGGTCATTGAGCATGAAGCTGCGTTGGTACAGCAGGAACGGCGTATCGGCCAGTTGCGCCAGATCGACCTCGGCCTGGCCCGCCAGGGCATGCTCGGCGGGCAGCAGGGCATCCAGCGGCTCATTGCAGAAGGGTTGGTAGTCGAACGCCGGGTCGCTCGGCGTCAGGCTGCCGCCCAGCTCCAGCTCGCCACTCTTCACCGCCTGCTCGACCATACGGCTGCCGCCTTCGAGCAGTTGCACGGAAATCTGCGGGTAGCGCCGCCGGTACTCGGCGAACAACCCGGCAAACAGTGCATCACTGCCCAGCAAGGGCAGGCCCAGGCGCAGCTCGCCACGGGCCATCTGGCCAAGGTCGTCCAGCTCGTTGAGCAGTTCCTGGCGCTGGCGCAGCAACACTTCACCACGCTCCAGCACGATGCGCCCGGCGGCGGTCAGCAGCAGCTGCGAACCCTGGCGCTCGAGCAATGGCTGGCCGATGGCCTGTTCCAGCTGGGCGACCTGCTTGCTCACTGCCGACTGGCTGATGTGCAGGGTGCCCGCGGCCTGGGTGAAGCCACCCCGGTGAACCACTTCGATGAAGCTGCGCAGCTGTTTGAATTCCATGCTATGGATTCCAATATGGAATGGCGAGCAGTCTAACAATTCGCTTTTGGCCTTTGCGACCGACTTTTAAACTGGGCACGTTGTCGAGGACCGTGCCCATGAACCCTGCATTACTGAAAAAAACCTGCCGCCTGCTCGTTGAGCTGGCGGTGCTGCTGGCCTTGTTCCTGGTCGGGGGCCAGCTCGCGGCCTGGCTGGGCTGGCCGATCCCCGGCGGGGTGATGGGCCTGGCGCTGCTGCTCTTGCTGTTCGCCACAGGCCTGCTCAAGCCCGCCACCCTGCAACTGGGTGCCGGATGGCTGATGGCCGAGATGCTGCTGTTCTTCATCCCCGCGCTGATGAGCCTGTTGGACTACGGCAGCCTGTTGCGCAGCGAAGGCTGGCGCATCCTGCTGGTGATCGCGGTAAGTACCCTGCTGGTGATGGTGGTCACCGCCACGACGGTCGAACTGGTGTGTCGCTGGAGGCTGCGCCATGAGCCCTGAAGCCAAGTCATTGTTCTGGCTCGCGCTCACCCTGGCCGCTTATGTGGGCAGCCGCTGGCTGTATCGGCGCAGTGGTCGCTACCTGCTGTCGCCGCTGATCCTGGTACCGGCGTTGCTGCTGGCGGTGGCCGTGCCGCTGCACACCGCCTACGCCGAATACGCGCGCAACACCCATTGGCTGATGGGCGTGCTGGGCCCGGTGACGGTGGCCTTCGCCGTGCCGATCTGGCAGCAGCGGGCACTGTTGGCGCGGCACTGGCCGGCGTTGCTGGTGGGCATGCTGGCCGGCAGCGTCGCCTCGATCGGCAGTTCCTGGGGGCTGGCGCACCTGCTGGCGCTGGACGAGTCGGTCAGCCTGTCGTTGCTGCCACGCTCCATCACCACCCCGTTTGCCATGCCGGTGGCCCAGGACCTGGGGGGGGTGCCGGAATTGACCGCGGTGTTCGTGATGTTCACCGGCGTGCTGGGGGCGGTGTTCGGCGGTGTGCTGCTGCGCTGGCTGCCGCTGCGCACACCGTTGGCGCGGGGCGCGCTGTTCGGTGTCGGCGCCCATGGTGCGGGCGTGAGCCGGGCCCAGGAAGTGGGCCGCGAAGAGGGTTCGGTGGCCGGCCTGGTCATGGTCCTGACCGGGCTGCTCAACCTGTTTGCCGCGCCGCTGCTGGTGTTGCTGTTCTGACCGTTCGTGCCACTGACTCGCACGGTCATCAGGCTGGCTGCAAAGGCGACTTAACACCTTCGTATTGGCTTCTAGACTGAGCCTCGACATAGAGAGCACATGTATGTGCCGAGGTAACTTGCAATGAACGCAGCCTTGCCCTATTCCGACACTCAAACACCAATACCACCGGGACGACCCTGATGCCTCTGGCCGAGATTCCATTGTGCGTCTGGCGCACCCGGAGCCAGGGTTTCACCTTCCGGGGCCAGAGCATCCGCTACTGGACGGCAGGGCAAGGAGAGCCTCTGCTTTTATTGCACGGTTTCCCCACCGCCAGCTGGGATTGGCATTATTTGTGGGTACCGCTCACCCAACGCTTTCGCGTGGTGGCCTGCGACATGCTTGGCTTCGGCGATTCGGCCAAGCCCGCAGACCACGACTACAGCCTGCTGGAGCAGGCTGACCTGCAGCAGGCGCTGCTGGAGCACCTGAAGATCGACCAGCCGGTGCACCTGCTGGCCCACGACTACGGCGGCAGCGTCGCCCAGGAGCTGCTGGCCCGGCACCACGAGCAGCGCCTGCAGATCGCCAGTTGCGTGTTCCTCAACAGCGGCCTGTTCCCCGAGAGCTGTCGCGTGCTGTTGATCCAGAAACTGCTGCTCAGCCGCCTTGGCTGGCTGGTGGGGCGCTCGTTCGGGCGCGACGACCTGGTGCGCAATGTCACCCAGGTCTACGGGCCCTGCACCCATCCCAGCGAAAGTGCGCTGGACGACTGCTGGAGCCTGATCGCCGCCAACAGCGGCCAGCGCATCCTGCACAAGCTCATCAACTTCCTGCCTGAGCGCCGGGCGCAACGCGAGCGCTGGGTCGGTGCCCTGCAGCGCGAAGGCGTGCGGCTGCGTTTCATCAATGGTGCGGTCGACCCGTTGTCCGGCGCGCACATGGTCGAACGCTACCGGCAAGTGGTGCCCGAGCCGGACACCGTGGTGTTGCAGGGCATCGGCCACTACCCGCATACCGAAGCGCCGGTGCAGGTGCTGCGCCACTACCTGGCCTTTCGTGAACAACCGCTGAGCTACGTGCCACAGAAAATCGCCTGGTCGTGACCGGGCGATCATCGCCATGGGTTATCCCCCGGCATTCGCCGGGGCGTGCTTGATTGTCTGGCGGCGAGGGCTGGCCGACACTGCGCGCATCCTTCATCTGCCTGGAGCCTTGAGCATGAGCGAACCGGTATGTCTGCAAGATCGCGTGGTGATCGTCACAGGGGCCGGTGGCGGCCTGGGCCGGGCCCATGCACTGCTGTTCGCCAGGCACGGGGCGAAGGTGGTGGTCAACGACCTGGGTGGCAGCAGCCATGGTGAAGGCGCCAACGTGTCGGCGGCTGACCGGGTGGTGGAAGAAATCCGCGCCGCTGGCGGCACGGCGGTGGCCAACCATGACTCGGTGACCGATGGCGCGCGCATCGTCGAGCAGGCCCTGGACAGCTTTGGCCGGGTCGATGTGCTGGTGAACAACGCCGGCATCCTGCGCGACAAGACGTTTCACAAGATGGAAGACAGCGACTGGGAGCTGGTGTACCGGGTGCATGTCGAGGGCGCCTACAAAGTCACCCACGCCGCCTGGCCGCACCTGCGCGCGCAAAACTGGGGGCGGGTGATCTTCACCTCGTCCACCTCGGGCATCTACGGCAATTTCGGCCAGGCCAACTACGGCATGGCCAAGCTCGGCCTGTACGGTCTGACCCGCACTCTGGCCATCGAAGGGCGCAAGCATGACGTTCTGGTCAATGCCATCGCCCCCACCGGCGGTACCCGCATGACCGAGGGGCTGATCCCGCCTCAGGTGTTCGAGCAGCTCAAGCCCGAGCTGATCAGCCCGCTGGTGGTGTATCTGGGCAGCGAGCAGTGCCAGGACAGCGGCCAGCTGTTCGAGGTGGGCGGTGGCTGGGTGGGCAAGGTGCGCTGGGAACGTAGCCAGGGCGTGGGCTTCGATCCGCGAGAGGGTTTCACCCCGGAGCAGGTGGCGGCCAACTGGGGGCAGATCGGTGATTTCGAAGGCGCAAGCCACCCGCAGGACAGTTTCCAGGCGCTGCAGCAGATGATGGCGAATCTACAGAAGTATCCGTCGGCTTGAAGCTGTTTCGCTGTCACCGGATCAGCAGATTCTTGCAGGAATAAAAAAGGCCGCTGCAAAGGCAGCGGCCAATCGAGACGTTAGATCAAGGAGCTTCAAAATCAACGTCGGTGAACCTGGGCGGGCGCGAAAGGCGGGGGGGAGAGCCCTTCGTGCCGGCCAGTGAGGTAAGAATAAGCGCTTGATCCTGTGGGAAAAATAGCCGCTTGTGACATTCACCTTTACGTTTCGGGTAAAAGTGCCGGGCGAACCATAGCCAGGCGAATTGACCAATAAAAGTAATGCTTTGTAAGCATTCTTATTGGTTTGTGCCGTAGCCCATCCGCCAACTGGTGGCTTGGGTAGCGGCGAGCAGGCTCCGGGCGGCCGGGCCGTTTTCGTCGGCATGGAAGATCGAAGTCGGCCCGACCACGGTCATCACCGCGGCGATCTGGCCCATGGCGTTGAACACCGGCGCGGACAGCGCGTCCACGCCCGGCATCAGCAGCCCGTGTACATGGTGCAGGCCACGCTGGCGGATTTGTGCCAGCAGCGGCACGTAGTCATCGCTGCTCTGATTCAGGGCTTCCAACTCCCGGTCTCGCAGTTCGATGGTCTCGCGCTCCGGCAAGTGGGCCGCGAATACCAGGCCGGTGGACGAACTGAGCAGCGGCAGCACCGAGCCCATCTGGGTTACCACCGTCACCGCGCGCACTGCCGGCTCGATGCTCACCACGGTCGCACCCTGGTTGCCCCACACCGCGATGAAACAGCTTTCGTTGAGCTCGTCGCGCAGTTGCGACAGCGGCAGCGCCGCCACTTTCAGCACATCGATGCTGCCCAGCGCCGCCATCCCCACCCGCAAGGCTTCACGGCCCAGCCCGTAGTGGTTGGTGGCCGCGTCCTGTTCGGCGAACCCGCTTGAAATCAGGGCCTGCAGGTACCGGTGGACCTTGCTCGCCGGCATCTGCACATGTTCGGCAAGGCGCGACAGCGAGGTGGAAGGCGAGAGTTCGGCCAGGGCCTTGAGGATGTCGGTGCCGACTTCCGCCGAGCGGACCTTCTGTTTGCCGTTGTCGGTGCTGGTGCTGGCTTTGGCCATGAGGGGGACGTCTATCCAGATTTTACGGGGTGGCGCCTTTATAGCTTGACGCCTGCAAGCGAGCAAATTACGTTATTCGTAATCTGATTACGAAAATAACAATGCAGACGCGCTGCCGCCCCAGGTGCCGGTTTCAGGATCGGGCTTCGCAGCCAGCTGCCCATGACGGCTCTGAGCAGCCCGGAGGCAACGAGATGACCCGCGACACCTCACCCGAACTTGAGTACCTGAGCGGTTTCGGCAACGAATTCGCCAGCGAAGCCTTGCCCGGCGCGCTGCCGGTCGGGCAGAACTCGCCGCAGAAGGCGCCCTACGGGCTGTACGCCGAGCTGCTGTCGGGCACCGCGTTCACCATGGCCCGCAGCGAACTGCGCCGCACCTGGCTGTACCGCATTCGCCCATCGGCCTTGCACCCACGCTTCGAGCGCCTGGAGCGCCAGCCGCTGGCCGGCGCCCTGGGCGCCATCACCCCCAATCGCCTGCGCTGGAGCCCCCAGCCGATCCCATCCGAAGCCACCGACTTCATCGAAGGCTGGTTGCCGATGGTGGCCAACTCGGCGGCGGAAAAGCCGGCTGGCGTGAGTATTTACATCTATCGCGCCAACCGCTCCATGGAGCGGGTGTTCTTCAACGCCGACGGTGAGCTGCTGCTGGTGCCCGAACAGGGCCGCCTGCGCATCGCCACCGAGCTGGGCGTGCTGGACGTGGCGCCGCTGGAGATTGCGGTCATCCCGCGTGGCATGAAATTCCGGGTCGAACTGCTCGATGCCCAGGCCCGCGGCTACATCGCCGAAAACCACGGTGCGCCGCTGCGCATCCCGGACCTTGGCCCGATCGGCAGCAACGGCCTGGCCAACCCGCGTGACTTCCTCACCCCGGTGGCCCACTACGAAGAAACCAACGGCCCGGTGCAACTGGTGCAGAAATTCCTCGGCGAACACTGGGCTTGCGAGCTTTCGCACTCGCCGCTGGATGTGGTCGCCTGGCACGGTACCAACGTGCCGTACAAGTACGACCTGCGCCGCTTCAACACCATCGGCACGGTCAGCTTCGACCATCCCGACCCGTCGATCTTCACCGTGCTGACCTCGCCCACCAGCGTGCACGGCATGGCCAACATGGACTTCGTGATCTTCCCGCCGCGCTGGATGGTGGCCGAGAACACCTTCCGTCCACCATGGTTCCACCGCAACCTGATGAACGAATTCATGGGCCTGATCCAAGGCGCCTACGACGCCAAGGCCGAAGGTTTCCTGCCGGGCGGCGCTTCGCTGCATGGCGTGATGAGCGCACACGGGCCGGACGCCGAGACCTGCGACAAAGCCATCGCCGCAGACCTCGCGCCGCACAAGATCGACGACACCATGGCCTTCATGTTCGAGACCAGCCAGGTGCTGCGCCCGAGCCGCCAGGCCCTCGACAGCCCGCAATTGCAGGCCGACTACGATAGTTGCTGGGCCACCTTGCCGAGCACCTTCAACCCGAACCGGAGATAACCGATGAACCACACCGCCATTGCCCGTAGCTGGGTCGAGCACGCCAACGGGCACAGCGACTTCCCGCTGCAGAACCTGCCGCTGGGCATCTTCAGCCGCCCGGGGCAGGCGCCACGTTGCGGCGTGGCCATCGGCGACGCCATCCTTGATCTCGAGGCCGTGCTGGCCGCCGGGTTGTTCGAAGGTGAGGCCAAGGCCGCAGTCGAGGCCACCAAGGGCGGCGCGCTGAATGCCTTCTTTGCCCTCGGCCGCCCGGCGCGGGTCGCCCTGCGCGAGCGCCTGCTGGTGCTGTTGGGCGAGGGGAGCGAACACCAGGCCGCGCTGAAAGCTGCCTTGTATCCGGCCAGCACCTGCCAGTTGCACCTGCCGGCGAAGATCGGCGACTACACCGATTTCTATGTGGGCATCGAGCACGCCAAGAACGTCGGCAAGCTGTTCCGCCCGGACAACCCGCTGCTGCCCAACTACAAGCACGTGCCGATCGGCTACCACGGTCGCGCCTCGACTATTCGCCCCTCCGGTGCCGATGTGCGCCGGCCCAAGGGCCAGACCCTGCCGGCCGGGCAGACCGAGCCAAGTTTCGGCCCCTGCGCGCGCCTGGACTACGAGCTGGAGCTGGGCATCTGGATCGGCCAGGGCAATGACCTGGGCCAGCCGATCCCGATTGGCGATGCCGCCGAGCACGTGGCCGGCTTCTGCCTGCTCAACGACTGGTCGGCCCGCGATATCCAGGCCTGGGAGTACCAGCCGCTGGGGCCGTTCCTGTCCAAGAGCTTCATCAGCACCGTGTCGCCCTGGGTGGTGACTGCCGAAGCGCTGGAGCCGTTCCGCTGCGCGCAGCCGGCGCGCCCGGAGGGTGACCCACAGCCACTGTCGTACCTGCTGGACACCCGTGACCAGGCCGGTGGCGCCTTTGATATCGAGCTCGAGGTGCTGCTGCTGACCGAGCGCATGCGCGAGCAGAACCTGCCTGCCCACCGCCTGACCCTGAGCAGCACCCGCAGCATGTACTGGACCGTGGCACAGATGGTTGCCCACCACAGCGTCAACGGTTGCCAGCTGCAGCCGGGCGACCTGTTCGGTTCGGGCACCCTGTCGGGCGCCACGCCGGGCTCGTTCGGCAGCCTGCTGGAGATCACCGAGGGCGGCAAGCACCCGGTGGAGCTGGCCAGCGGCGAGGTGCGCAAGTTCCTCGAGGACGGTGACGAGGTCATCCTGCGGGCCCGCTGCGTGCGCGATGGCGTAGCCAGCATCGGCTTCGGCGAGTGCCGCGGCACCATCGTCGCGGCCAACTGAGGGGGCAGGGCGATGGAGCTGTTTACCTACTATCGGTCCACTTCGTCGTACCGGGTGCGCATCGCCCTGGCGCTCAAGGGCCTGGATTACCAGGCCTTGCCGGTCAACCTGCTCAAGGGTGAGCAGCGCGGCGGTGACTATCTGGCGCTCAACCCGCAAGGGCGGGTGCCGGCCCTGCGCATCGACGGCGGCGAGCTGCTGGTGCAGTCGCCGGCGATCATCGAGTACCTGGAGGAGGTTTATCCACAGCCGGCGCTGCTGCCGGCCGCTGCCGAGGCGCGCGCCAAGGTGCGCGGTGTGGCGGCGATCATCGGTTGCGACGTGCACCCGCTGCACAACGTCAGTGTGCTGAACCAGTTGCGCCAGTTGGGGCACGATGAGGCGCAGGTCAATCAGTGGATCGCCCACTGGATCGGCCAAGGGCTGGCGGCAGTGGAGCAATTGATCGGCGATGAGGGCTTCTGCTTCGGTGCCACGCCGGGGCTGGCCGATGTCTACCTGATCCCGCAGCTGTACGCGGCCGAGCGTTTCAACATCGACCTGGGCGGCTACCCGCGCATTCGCAGGGTTGCGGCGCTGGCCGAGGCGCATCCGACGTTTGCCAAGGCCCACCCGGCGCGGCAGGTGGACACGCCGGTTCAGTGAATCGAGCGCTTGGTCGACGGTAGTTGGCCGAGCCGTTCGCTCAGTTTCAGGCGCTGGATCGGGTCGTCGGTCAGCAGCAGCGCATGCTCCAGGTCGAAACGCTCGGCCTGGGGGCACTCAAGGTGCTGGTAGAGCGTTGCCCGGGCCAGGTAGTCACTGACCTGCACCGGGCCCAGCTGCATCACCCGTTCGGCATCGATGAGTGCGGCAAGGTCGTTGTCGTTGCTGCTGTGCAGCTGGCGCAGGTTGCGTGACAGGCGCTGGAGCATCTGCATCGGTGAGGCGCTGCGCAGGTGTTCGGCACTCAACGGCAACTGTGTACCGAACTGGCGGGCGAGCAGTTCGCGGCAGTCGTTGGGGTAAAGACGGCGCCCGCCGCAGGGGTCGAGCAGGTGATCGGCCCCAGGCACGCGCAGCAGAAAGTGGCCGGGAAAGTTGACCCCTTCGAGCGGGATCGACAGCTGCCGGGCCAGCTCCAGGGCGAGGATGGCCAACAGCAGCGGCTGGCCACGGCGGCGCTGCAGCACTTTGTCCATCAGCGCTACGTGCGGGCGCAGCGGGTGGTACTCATCCTGCTGGAAGCCCAGGGCGTTGAGCTGGCGCAGCAGCGGCTGGGCCAGTTCGCTCAGCGGCAGCATCGGCAGATGGCTGCTGACCTCGCACTGCAGCTCGTGCACACGCGCCAGGCCGATCGAGGGGTCGACGCTGTGATCGTGTTCGGCGGCTATCCACAGGGCGGCTTCCAGCAGGGCGGCCGGTTCGCGTTGCAGGCAGGCCAGGCAGGCTTGGCGTGGGTTCATGGGGACTCTCCGTCACGCTTGTACTATTAGCCCTGGCGCCGGCTTTCGTCCAGTGGTCCGCCTGTGCGGCGGCCCCGATGCACCTGCCTATACTGGTAGGAGCACCTCTCGGGGGAGCCCGTCGATGTTCGCCCTCATGCAAAGCACCCGCACCCAGTCACTGCACCTGTTCATCGACCCGCCCACGGGGCTGAAGGCCGTGGTGGCCATTCACAGCGAACACCTGGGGCCGGCCATGGGCGGTTGCCGCTACCTGCCCTATGCCGATGACGAAAGCGCCATGACCGATGCCATCCGCTTGGCCCAGGGCATGAGCTTCAAGGCCGCCCTGGCGGGCTTGCCGATGGGCGGCGGCAAGGCGGTGATCGTACGTAACCCGCATGTGGAGAACCGTGCGGCATTGTTCGAGGCTTTCGGCCGTTTCGTCGACACCCTTCAAGGCCGCTTCATCACGGCCGTGGACAGCGGCACCTCGACCCTCGACATGGATTGCATTGCCCAGTCCACACCCCATGTCACCAGCACCACCGCATCGGGCGATCCCTCGCCCCATGCGGCGATGGGGGTGTTTGCCGGTATCCGCGCAACGTCCATGGCACGCCTGGGTAGCGACAACCTGGAAGGGCTGCGGGTGGCGGTGCAGGGCCTGGGCAATGTGGGCTATGCGTTGGCCGAGCAACTGCATGCGGCGGGTGCCGAGTTGCTGGTCAGTGACCTGGATGCGGGGAAGGTGCGCCTGGCGGTGGAGCAGCTCAATGCTCACCCGGTGACCAATGATGCGTTGATCAGTACTCCCTGCGATATCTTCGCGCCCTGCGGGGTAGGGCCGGTGCTGAACGGGCAGAGCGTGATGCAGCTGCGCTGCGCGGCGGTGGCGGGCTCGGCCAACAACCAGCTGACCACCTTGCAGGTGGCCGACCAGTTGGAGAACCGCGGGATACTGTATGCGCCGGATTATGTGATCAATGCCGGCGGGTTGATCTACGTGGCGTTGAAGTATCGTGGTGAAGAACTGGGTACCATCACCGCGCACCTGGCGCGGATACCCACGCGGTTGACCGAGGTGTTTGCCCACGCCCAGGCCGAGAAGCGTTCGCCGGCACGGGTGGCGCAGATGCTGGCGGAAAAGTTGCTCTACGGCTGAAAAGGCTAGCGCTAGCCCTCCAGGTTGCGCTGGTGCGACGAGCGCATGGCTTGAGCATGGGTTGAACGTGGGAGCATCTGTCTTTGTAGGTTTATTGCGTGGGAGCGGGCTAGCCCCGCGATTGCGTTACCTGGTTACATGGCACCGGCTTCGCCGGTGTTCGCGGGGCAAGCCCGCTCCCACGCAGCGCTCGGATCAACAAGGTTTATGCCATGGGCGGGGCCGTGCCGATTTCACTCGGCAGCTCCGCCTTCGAGCAGTTCTGCCAGCGCATCCGGCTGGCTCTTGAACGCGCGGGCGAATACATCGCGGTTCTTGGCCATGTAGATACCGGCTTCCTCGACCTGCTGTTCGCTCAGCGACGGCACCGCTTTGTGCAGCACTTCAGCCAGGCGCTCGGCCAGTTCGAGCATCTTGTCGTGACGATCTGCTTCGGCCTTATCCATGAACAAGCGCTCCGGGTCGCGGCTGCTGCGGTACACCACTTCGACGGCCATTCATCACCTCTATGCCTTTTTGCTGGTTGGGGTATTAACTGTATTTTTATACAGTACAGGTGAAGGCCTACCCACTGCAACCACGGTGATGGCCATTCGCAGGCAAAAAGCGTAGCCCACAGGTGCCCTGCGGCAATCGGCCGCCTTCCAAGGCAAGGGCCTGGCCCTTTAACTGCATGGCACAACAAATGTCACAGGCGTGACGCACCATCCTTCAGCCGTATCGGGGAATCGAACATCGTGAACACCAAATGGGCAGACAAGCTGCGCAAGGGCCTGCATGGCTCCGCCGACTCGCTGGGCAACCTGTGCGTGGAGGCATTCCACTACCTGGCATTGTTCGGCATCGGCGCGATCACCGCCTATGCGGCGGTGGTGACCTTTCTGGACATGCTGGGCAAGGGCGGGGTCAGCGTCGATGACATCCTGCTGCTGTTCATCTACCTGGAGTTGGGGGCGATGGTGGGGATCTACTTCAAGACCAACCACATGCCCATCCGCTTCCTGCTGTACGTGGCGATCACAGCGCTGACTCGCTTGCTGATCGGCGATGTGTCGCACCACAAGGCGCCGGATGTCGGACTGCTGTACGTGTGTGGTGGCATCCTGCTGCTGGCGTTCGCCATCCTGGTGGTGCGCTATGCCTCCTACCGCTACCCGTCGACCAAGGTACTGGACGCCAACGGCAAGGAAGTGGACGAGGGCAAGTGAGGCACCGGATTCGGCGTGGCGTTAGATGGTTACTGCATTCGCATCGATCTGTGACGCTTGAATGACCTCCAGCCGCGAGTAGTCATCGCGACGGGTGTCGCGAGCTCGGCGTGCTGTAGGAGAAATGCATGAGTCTAGATTTCGAAGCCGTCAACGCCCACCTGGAGCAGGCCTTGCTGCCGCTCGGCATCGACCCGCACGCGGTGTTCCTGAATCAGATCGCCGATGTGATCGGTGAGCAGATCGTGATGTCGCGCTCGCTGCTGGAGGAAGTCCTGCATCATCTGGAGCAGGGCGTCGAGCCCACTTATGACCAAGGGTTGCATGGGCTGTTCAGTGCCCCTGAAACCTTCGATGCGGCGTTGCGTGTGCACAACCTGCGCCTGCCAGCCGTCGAGCGTGTCATTCGCGATCTGCTGGAGCAGCGCTGAGCACCGACGCGGGGCCTCGCCTAGACCGCCACAGGTGATCGATGGCCAGGATCGCGGGTCAGTGCGGCCAGCACTTGCAGCGGGTTCTGGCCAAGCTCGATGGCCAGGCCCAGGCGGATACTGTCGATGACCCGCTGCAGACGCACCGGGTCGTTGCGCTGGGCCGCGCTGATCAGACGCCTGGCAACCACGCCGCTGTCGTCGGAGAGGGTCAGCATGATGCTGCCATCGAGGCGCTCGATGCTCAGGTTGACCCGGTATTCGGGGGCGAATGCAGCGCTGATCTGGTCGAAGGGGTTGTTCATGGTCGAGGCCTGCAATGAATGACTGCAGGAGTTGACCGGGGCATGCCAGGGTTGGTTCAGGCCCGCTGATCGGTGCAAACGAAAACGCCCGGCGCAAGGCCGGGCGTTTTATCTATGACGGTTGGATCAGGCGTCCGGGTCGCTCAGCTCAAGCACGCCACGTTTACTGCGCAGTTTGCCGTAGAAATGTTCCAGTGCGTGGTTGAGCTTGTTGGCGGCGCCATCGACCGCCTGGTCCAGCGAAGTGGCGGTATGGGTCACGGAAATCGGTTGGTGGCCTTTGGGGCGAGCCTCCATCTGGCAGCGTTTGTCGTGCGGTCCGGGCTTGGCGCCGTTCTCGTCACGCAAATGAACTTCGATGCGGGTGAGGTCTTCTTCGTAGCGCTCGAGGCTGCTGTGCAGCGTGGCGCGGACCCACTCGTCGAGACGGTTGTTGCCTTCGAAATGGTTGCTGCTGTTGACCTGGATTTGCATGACTTCAATCCTTATTCAGCTTGCTCGCGGGAGGCACTTTCAAGCCACTGAGGGCGTTGGTCTTTTTGCGCCTCTTGACTCTAAGGTCAGGCATCCGCGCGACGAATTCAACCCCTTGCGCAAGAAAAATTTCCTGTTGCAAAAAGCCCGGCAGTCGCCGGGCTTTTGTTGTCGTCGGTCAGAACTCAACCGAGGTTTGCAGGTATAGAGTACGGGGTTCGCCCACGTACTTGCCCTTGTTGTTGTCGTCGAACGAGCGGGTGTAGTACTCGCGGTTGAACAGGTTCTTCACCCCCACCGCCACCTTCAGGTTCGAAAGTGCGGGGCCGAAGTCATAGCCGGCTCGGGTGCTTACCAGCATGTAGCCGGGGATACGCCCGGTGCTGCCGTCGGCGCTCTCGCTGCCGGTGTTGGCGTTGTCGGCGTACTGGCTGCTCTGGAAGCTGCTGTCCAGGTTCAGCTGCCACGGGCCCTCGGTGTAACCAATGCCCAGGGTGCCTTTGTGGCGCGACGAGAACGGCACCTG
This sequence comes from Pseudomonas sp. zfem004, assembly GCF_032621715.1. Lineage (NCBI taxonomy): Bacteria > Pseudomonadati > Pseudomonadota > Gammaproteobacteria > Pseudomonadales > Pseudomonadaceae > Pseudomonas > Pseudomonas sp. zfem004. Next base: position 174,252 of record NZ_JAVYJF010000009.1, read on the forward strand.
GTTACCCTTGTTCGGCCCGTCCTCACGGATGGTGGCATCGACGAAGGCGTAGCCGGCATGCACGTCGAAACCGGCCAGTGCCGGGCTCAGGCCATCGAGGGCGTAGCGCACGCTGGTCTCGATGCCCTGGTGGCGGGTTTCGCCGCGGGCGATCACCGAATCGTTGGTCTGGTTGCTTTCGTACTGGTTGTCGAAATTGATAAGAAATGCACCGATCTCCGCTTGCAAGTCGCCATTGTCGTAACGGGTACCGACTTCCCAGGTGCGTGCTTTCTCCGGTTTTACCTCGCCGCTGCTGACCCGGTTGGGCATCTGGCTGTACTGCACGCTGCCGAATGATCCTTCGGTGTTGGCGTACAGGTTCCAGGTGTCGGTCAGGTGGTACATCACGTTGAGTGCCGGCAGGGCGGTGTTGTAGCTGCCCTGGTAGCGCTGGCCGCTGAGCTTGTTGCTTTGCTCCGAGTCGATCATCTCGTAGCGCACGCCTGGGGTGATGGTCCAGCGGCCGATGTCGATGCGGTCGTCCAGGTAGATCGCATGGGCCTCGGTGCTGCCACGGGTGTCGCGGTCGTTGCGGCTGTCGGTGGTTGGCAGCAGGTTGCTGCGGGTCGGCTCGCGGTAGCGCAGTTCGTGGCCGGCCTCGTTGATGTAGCGGTAGCCGATGCCCAGTTCGTGCCAGCTGTCACCCAGCGCCACGCCCTGGGAGAAGCGCGTCTCGATACCGCGCACCCAGTATTCGCGCGGCGACAGCGAGACGAAGCTGCCCTGGTCCAGATAACCGCTGCGCAGGGTCTTGGTGAAGAAGCTGTTGACGCTGAACTGGCGGTCGTCCTGCTTGTAGTCGTAGCCGAAGTTGAACAGCGTGCGGCGGCCCCAGAACTTGTCCTTGAGGCGGGTCGACTGGTAGGGATCGTCGTCGAACGCCGCGGCACTCAGCCCGCCCGGCATCTCGGCCTCGCCTTCGTAGTACTGGGCCATGGCATGCAGGCTGTTGGCTTCGTCGAGCTGCAGCTTGCCCTTGAGCATCAGGTCGTCGATCTGCGTGTCGCTGTGTTCGCGCCAGTCGCTGCCGCGGGTACCGGAGTACAGCAGGGCACCACCCAGACCGTTGGCGTTGGTGCCGCCGATCAACAGGTTGGCGTTGTTCTTCAAGCCATCCTGGCTGGACGACGGGCTGATCTGGTTCTGCATCGCCGCCTTGAACGTCGCCTCTTCGGGGATGGCACGGGTGACGAAGTTGACGATGCCACCGACGTTCTGCGGCCCGTAGCGCACCGCGCCGCCGCCGCGCACCACGTCCACCGCGTCCATGTTGCCCAGGCTGATCGGCGCCAGCGAAAGCTGCGGCTGGCCGTAGGGGGCGAACGGCACCGGGATGCCGTCCATCAGCACGGTGGAGCGCGACGCCAGGCGTGGGTTGAGGCCACGGATGCCGAAGTTCAGCGCCAGGTCATGGCTGCCGGTGCCGTTGTTCTCCGGCGCGTTCACCCCAGGGATGCGGTTGAGTACCTCGCGAGCGCTGCTGGCGCCGCTGCGTTCGAACTCCTCGCGGCGTATCACGTCACGGGCGCCGGGGTGTTCGAAGACGTTGTCCTGGCGCGCATCGGCCAGCCAGTCGCCGACCACGGTCGAGGCGCCCAGCTCCACGGCCGCACCGCGGTTACCCGCCGCTACCGGTTGCAGGCTGTAGGCGTTGTCGGCTTCCTGGCGGGCCTGCAGGCCGCTGCCGCGCAGCAAGGCATCCAGGCCCTCGCCGACCTCGTACTGACCGTCCAGGCCAGGGCTGGTCAGCCCTTGGGTCACGGTAGAGCCGAACGAGATCAGCGCACCGCTTTCGCGCCCAAACTGGTTGAGCGCGTCCTCCAGGCTGCCGGAGGCGATGTGGTAGCTGCGGGTTTCGGCGGCCTGGGCGGCGGGCATGGCGGCGCCCAGGCTGATGGCGAGCAGCAGGGCGTGGGCGAGGGGGCTGGGGCGCAGAAGCATGGGGCGGTGGTCCTGTGAGAAGGGGGGTCTGCCTTCTCTGTCACGCGAGGTCGGGGAAATGGCTCAGGTTGGTTCAAATTTTTTTGAGGTTTCACCGGCCCTATCGCTGGCAAGCCAGTTCCCACCTGCCTCTGTGGGAGCCGGCTTGCCGGCGATAGGGCCGGCACAGGCTCACCCTGTAGCCGCCTCAACCGACACCCAGTACCGGGTAAACCGTCGCACCTTCACCGGCAACGCCACCTCCAGCATGGCCAGGATCCGCTCGCTGTCTTCCAGCGGATACGACCCGGAAATCCGCAAGTCGGCCACCCGTTCGCTGCAACCCAATTGCCCGAGCCGGTAGCGCGAAAGCTCGGCAACAAAGTCGCGCAGGCGCATCTGCGACACCACCAGCATGCCGTCCACCCAGGCTGCGCGGTTCGGGTCGAGCGGCGCGATCGCCTGCCAACCGCCCCCGGCGAAACGCGCCTGGTGCCCGGCCAGCAGGCTTTGCCCGGCCACGCTGGCGCTGCCGCTGAATACCGTGACCAGGCTGTAACCGTCGAACTGGCGCACATTGAAGCGCCCGCGATCCAGCAGCAGGTCGCCTTCGCCGGTGCGCAGCCGCAGTGGCCGCGCATCGTTGGCCGCTTCCAGCAACAGCTCGCCCTCCTGCAGGCGCACCAGCCGCTGCTGGCCATCGAAGCGCACATCGGCGGCGCTACGGGTGTTCAGGTGCAACTGGCTGCCATCGTCGAGGGTCAGGCGCCGACGCTGGCCGACCGGGCTGCGATAGTCAGCCATCAGCCCTGGCAGCGGGTTGTGCTGCTGCAGGCCAAGCCCGGTGGCACTGGCCACCCCCACCAGCAACAGGGCCTTGAGCGCCCGGCGCCGGGCCGGGGAGGGCGGCGCCTGCAGGGTCGCGTGCACCACCGGCGAGGCCACGCCGCGCAGGCGCTGGTTGACCTGCTGGATGTGCGCCCAGGCGCGCTGGTGCTCATGGTCGGCTGCCAACCAGCGTTCCAGTGCCAGGTGCTGGTCGAAGCCCTCGGCCTGGGATTCGATCAGCCAATGCACGGCCTGCTCGGCGATCCGTGCTTCGAACGTGGTGTTCATTGGGCGAAGTAGCAGCGCAGGGCTGCCTTGTGCAGGTAGCGCTTGACCGTCGCCAGCGAGATGCCCAGCTCCCGGGCGATCTCGCCCTGGCCCAGGCCATCGACCTGGGCCAGCAGGAACGCGCGCTTGACCAGCGGTGGCAGGCCATCGAGGAGGCGGTCGAGCTCCAGCAGGGTGTCGAAGATGATCGCCTTTTCTTCTTCGCTCGGCGCCACCTGCTCGGGCACCAGGGCCAGCGCCTCGAGGTAGGCGCGCTCCAGCTCCTGGCGACGGAAGTGGTTGCATAGCACGCGCTTGGCCACGGTGGCGAGGAAGGCGCGGGGCTCTACCAGTTGCGGCGCCTCACGGGCCTGGAGCAGGCGCACGTAGGTGTCCTGGGCCAGGTCGGCGGCGCTCTGCGGGCAACCCAGGCGCCGCCGCAACCAGCCGGTAAGCCAGCTGTGGTGGTTGAGGTAGAGGCCTTCGACGGTGGAGGAGAGGGCGCTGGGCACCGATGCGACTCCGGCGCTCAATGGCGCAACTGGAAGTAAGAATTGTTCGCATTGTATTCAGGCCTTGGCCTTTCGGCAATCGGTGATAGGGAGCGCAGTTCATCCCCGATACTTTGCTTATGAGAATTGAAATCATTACTATTGCACCCCCATTTCCCCGGACCACCGCGATGAAGAGCAAAGCCGCCGGACTCCCCTTGAGCTATCGCCTGGCCGTGGCCTCACGCAGCCTGGCGGCGCTGCTGGGCGGCTACCTGCTGGCGTCCCTGGCCAGCGTGTGCATCACCTTGCTCACGCCCATGGCCCAGGTCGATGCCGCGCTCACCGGCATGATGCTGTCGTTCGTGGTCTACCTGCTGGCCTTCATCGGGTGCTTCGCCTGCCGCAGCGCCTGGCGCGCCTGGCTGGGCGTGCTGCTGCCCAGCCTGGTGCTGGGGCTGGTCGCCGGGCTTGCCTACTGGATGAAAAACGGATGAAAGAGGGCTTTCGCCAGGCCATGGCCTGGTTGCACACCTGGACCGGGCTGATCTTCGGCTGGCTGCTGTTCGCCATTTTCCTCACCGGGACGCTGTCGTACTTCAAGGACGAGATCAACCACTGGAGCACGCCAGAAGTCCAGAGCCACCCGTTGGATCCTGTGGCCAGCCTGGCGCTGGCGCAACGCTATCTGCAAAGCAACGCCGGCCACGCCAACAGCTGGTTCATCCGCCTGCCCAGCGAGCGCGAGCCGGCGCTCAGCGTCAGTTGGCGCGACCCGAATGCAGGTGGGCGGCGCGGCATGGTCAGGAAAGACCTGGACGCCGTCAGCGGCCAGGAAGTGGTGGGCCGCGACAGCCGTGGCGGCGAGTTCTTCTACCGCTTCCACTTCGAGTTGGAGATGCCCTATCCGTGGGGGCGCTGGCTGGCGACCTTCTGCGCCTTCATCATGCTGCTGGGCCTGGTGACCGGGATCATCACCCACAAGAAGATCTTCAAGGAGTTCTTCACCTTCCGCCCCGGCAAGGGCCAGCGCTCCTGGCTTGACGGCCATAACGCCATCGGTGTGCTGGTGCTGCCGTTCCACCTGATGATCAGCTACAGCAGCCTGGTGATCTTCATGTACATGGTGATGCCGGCCAGCATCATGGCCAGCTATGGCGACAGCGGCGACTATTTCAACGACCTGTTCGGGCGCGACGAAACACCGGCGCTGGCCGGCGTAGCGGCACCGCTGGCGCCGTTGCCAGAGTTGTACGCCAAGGTGCAGGAGCAGGCGCCGGGCGCGCGCATGGGCTTCATCCAGGTACAGAACCCAGGCGACGCCAATGCCCGGGTCACCTTCAGCCGCGCCTCGGCCGACAGCGTGGCCTACAAGCGCAGCGCCAACTGGACCTTCGATGGCGTCAGCGGCGCCCTGCTTACCCAGGGCGCGCCGGAGAGCGCGGCGATGATGACCTCGTTTACCTTCGTCGGCCTGCACATGGGCAATTTCGCCGGGCCGTGGCTGCGCTGGCTGTATTTCGCCTTCGGCGTGGCCGGCACGGCGGTGATCGGCACGGGCCTTGTGATGTGGCTGGGCAAACGCCAGCTCAAGCATGCCAAGAGCGGGCACATGCCGGTCGAGCTGCGCCTGGTCGAGGTGCTCAACATCGCCAGCATGAGCGGCCTGCTGCTCGGCGTGGCGGCGTTCTTCTGGGCCAACCGCCTGCTGCCGGTGGCGCTGCAGGGGCGTGCCGACTGGGAGATCAATGCCTTCTTCCTGGCCTGGGCGTTGGCGCTGGCCCATGCCGTGCTGCGCCCCGGGCGCCGGGCCTGGGGCGAACAACTGGCGTTGGGCGCGCTGGCCTTCGCCCTGTTGCCGCTGCTCAACGCTCTGACCACCGGCCAGGGCTTGAACCATTCCATTGCCGTCGGTGACTGGGCCATGGCCGGGTTCGATCTGACCGCACTGGGCACCGGGCTGTTCCTCGCCTGGGCTGCCGGCAAGATGCTGCGCGCGCCCAAGGTTGTGGCCAAGCGCGCGCCCAAGGCTGGCAAAGCCGTGGAGGTGAGCTGATGTTGAGCGTTGCGTTGCTCGGCTTCGCCGGTTTCGCCGGCCTGTGCCTGGCCATGGAAAAGCACTTCAGCGACCTGCTCGGGCGCAAGCCCACGGCCAATCAGCTCAAGGCCCTGCGCATCGGCGGCTGGTCGCTGTTGCTGCTGTCGCTGGTGCTGGCCGTGCACCTGCAGGGCCTGGCCCTGGGCCTGGTGGAGTGGATCGCCGTGCTGATGGCCGGGGTGACGCTGTGGGTGTTCGGCCTGCCGTACCAGCCGCGGTTGCTGCTGGGCCTGGCAGCGGCCAGCGTAGTGCTTGGGCCGTTGCTGGCCGTGCTGGCGGTGTAAGGCGTTGCGCGAGCCGGGGGAGGTGATCGACGCCGACGCCGAGGCCAACCGTGGCCGGGCGCGTTTCGTCCAGGTGTTCCTCGCCCAGCGTGCACGCATGGAGGCGCTGGTCAACCGGCGCATCGGCTGCCGCGCCACCGCCGCCGACCTGGTGCAGGAGCTGTTCCTGCGCTTCTGGCGCCGCCCCGAGGTCAAGGTCGAAGCCCTCGATACTTACCTGCTGCGCAGCGCCAGCAACCTGGCCATCGACTACCTGCGCAGCGAAGGCAGCCGCGACCGCGTGGCCGAAGGCCTGCAGCACACCGACGACGAACCCTTCGCCCAGGCGCCCGAGCAAGCCCTGGAGGTCGACCATGACCTGCAGCGCATCGAGGCGGCGCTGCGCGCCTTGCCCGAGCGCACCCGGCAGATCTTCCTGCTCAACCGCATCCACGGCTGTACCTATGGTGAGATCGCCAAGGCCATGCAGCTGTCCCAGAGCGCCGTGGAAAAGCATATGATGCGCGCCCTCGAAGCGTGCAAGGCGAGTGTCGCCGAAGCCGCCCCTCCACCGCGCCGGCCAGGGAGCGTCCGTCGATGAGCCTCGAATCGCCAATCACTGCCGAGCAGTCCCAGGCCGCACTGGGCTGGTTGATGCGCATCAACCAGCAGCCGGAGCAGGCCGAAAGCGCCGCGTTCAAGCGCTGGCTGCTGCAGGCTCCGGCACATCGCCAAGCCTATGCCGAGGCCCAGGCATTGTGGCGCCAGACCGAAGCCCCGGCCGCACGCCTGGCCGCCGAAGAGCAAGCCGGGTTGCAGCAGTACCTCGACGCCATGCGCCGGCCTGCCCGCAAGCCCCATTGGCAGCGTTTCGCCGTGGCTGCCTGCCTGGTGCTGGCGCTGGGCGCGGTGGCCGGCTGGCAGCCGCAGCACTGGTTGCAGGACCTGCGCGCCGACTACACCAGCGCCGAGCAGGTGCGCCAAGTGACCTTGGCCGATGGCTCCCAACTGACACTGGACGCCGACACGGCGATTGGCGTCGATTTCGATCACGGCGAGCGCCGCGTGCGCCTGCTGCGCGGCGCCGCGTTCTTCGAAGTGACCCACACCGGCGCGCCGTTCCTGGTCGACGCCAACGGCGGGCAGGTGCGCGTGCTCGGCACCCAGTTCGAAGTGCGTGAGCAGGGCGAGGGGGCCCAGGTCACGGTGCGCAGCGGCCGGGTGGCGGTGACGCCTGCCCAGGGCCAGCCAGCGCGCGAGTTGACCGCCAACCAGCAGGTGGCCTACGCCACCGGCGTGGCAGGCGCGGTCGAGGCAGTGGACAGCGACAGCCGCCTGGCCTGGCGCCAGGGCTGGCTGAATTATTACCAGGTGCCGCTGGGGCGGGTGGTCGAGGACCTGGGGCGTTACTACCCCGGGCGGATCGTGCTGCTCGACGGCGAGCTGGCGCAGCGCAAGGTCAGTGGCAGCTTCCCGGTGGCCGAGCCGCTGCAGGCGCTGGACTCGCTGGGCAAGGTGCTGGGGTTCTCGCGGCAGACGCTGTTGGGGCGCTTGACGGTGTTGCGCTGACAGACAATCGCGGGGCAAGCCCGCTCCCACGCCGTCGCCCAGGTTGCGAATCGGGTCGCGTGGGAGCGGGCTTGCCCCGCGATAGGGTTTGAAGCGAAGAAATTTTTCATCAAGAGGGTGAGGTACTTCTCGACGGCATCCGTGTAGTGAGTGGAAGTGCGATTCATTCGCAAGCAATCATCCCTCTCACAGGTCAGCGTCCATGAAGTTCACCCCGCGTTGCGTCCCGCTCTGGTTCGGCCTCAGCACCTTGTCGGTGCTGGCCATGGTCTCTCAGGCGATGGCCGAGCAGCAGAGCCAGGCCTATGCCTTCGCCCAGCCGAGTCAGCCGCTGGCCCAGGCACTTAACGCCTTCAGCCGCACCACCGGGCAGAGCGTGGTCTACACCCTGGCGCTGCCCGACCTGCAGGCGCCCGCCTTGAACGGCACGTTCAGCGCCGAACAAGCCCTGCAGCAGCTGTTGGGCAGCTCCGGCCTGGCCTGGCGCCGCGTCGATGGCCGCACGCTGACCCTCGAACAGGCCGACACTTCAGGGGCCGTGAACCTTCAAGCCACCACCGTCACATCCCAGGCCGACGACTACAGCTACCAGCCCCCGGCCAGCGCCTCGATCATGCGCGGCCAGGGCCCGACCCAGGACATCCCCCAGGCGATCAACGTGGTGCCCGCGCAAGTGATCCGCGACCAGGCGCCGCGCAACCTCGACGATGCGCTGTACAACGTCAGCGGCATCACCCAGGGCAACAACTTCGGTGGCACCGCCGACACCGTGATGAAGCGCGGCTTCGGCGACAACCGCGACGGCTCGATCATGCGCGACGGCATGCCCATCGTGCAGGGCCGCGCCCTCAACGCCAGCACCGAGCGGGTCGAGGTGCTCAAGGGCCCCGCTTCGCTGCTGTACGGCATCCAGGACCCGGGCGGGGTGATCAACGTGGTCAGCAAGCGCCCGCAGCTTGCGCAGTACAACGCCGTGACCCTGCGCGGCTCAAGCTACGGCAGCGGCAAGAACGGCAGCGGCGGCGGCCTGGACAGCACCGGCGCGCTGGGTGACAGCAACTTCGCCTATCGACTGATCGTCGACCATGAAGACGAAGACTACTGGCGCAATTTCGGCGTGCACCGTGAGTCGCTGGTGGCACCGTCGTTCGCCTGGCTGGGCGAGGACACCCAGGTGGTGCTGGCCTACGAGCACCGTGAGTTCAGCTACCCGTTCGACCGCGGCACCGCCTTCGGCAGTGACGGGCACCCGCTGAACATCCCCGCCAGCCGCCGCTTGGACGAGCCGTTCAACGACATGGAAGGCCGCTCCGACCTGTACCGCCTGGAGGTCGATCACGCGTTGAACGACGCCTGGAAAGCCCACTTCGGCTACAGCTTCAACCGCGAGACCTACGACGCCAGCCAGGTCCGCGTGACCGGAGTGAACGAGGCAAAAGGCACGCTGACCCGCAGCATCGACGGCACCCAGGGCGCCATGAGTCGTGACCAGTTCGCGACCTTCAGCCTTAACGGCAACATCGAGCTGGCCGGCCAGCGTCACGACCTGCTGGTCGGTGTCGATCACGAGGACCGCAAGATCTACCGCGCCGACCTGATCCGCCAGAACAGCCGTTCGACTTTCAGCTACCTCAACCCGGTCTACGGCCGCGAGGTAGAAGGCACCACCGTGCGCGCCAGCGACAGCGACCAGACCGACGAACTGCGCAGCGACTCGCTGTTTCTGCAGGATGCCTGGCACCTGGACGATCACTGGATCCTGGTCGCCGGCGGGCGCTTCCAGCAGTTCGACCAGTACGCCGGCCGTGGCCGCCCGTTCAACGTCAACACCGACAACAGCGGCCAGACCTGGGTGCCCCATGCGGGCCTGGTGTACAAGCTCGACGAGCAACTGTCGTTCTATGGCAGCTACAGCGAGTCGTTCAAGCCCAACTCGACCATCGCGCCGCTGAGCATCGGCGGTGGCCAGACCCTCACCCTCGACTCAGGCATCGAGCCGGAGCAAGGCAAGTCGTGGGAGCTGGGCGCCAAGCTGGATATCCCGGGCCGGGTGACCGGTACCCTGGCGCTGTTCAATATCAACAAGCGCAATGTGCTGGTGGCTGACGGCGATACCCAGCCCGGCACGATCATCTACAGCAATGCCGGTGAAGTGCGTTCACGCGGCGTCGAACTGGACCTGACCGGCCAGCTCAGCGAGCGCTGGAGCCTGATCGGCGCCTACGCCTTCACCGATGCCGAAGTGACCAAGGACCCGGACCTCAAGGGCAATCGCCTGCAGAACGTCGCCCGCCACAGTGGTTCGCTGTCGGCGGTGTATGACTACGGCAGCCTGTTCGGCGGCGACCGCTTGCGTGTTGGGGCGGGCGCCCGCTATGTGGGGGAACGCGCCGGCAATGCGACCAATGACTTCGACCTGCCGGCGTATACCGTGGCCGATGCCTTTGCCAGCTACGAGACCAAGCTCGACGAGCACAAGGTTCTGCTGCAACTGAACGTGAAGAACCTGTTCGACAAGGTGTATTACACCTCGGCGGTGAACCGTTACTTTGTCGCGGTGGGAGATGCGCGGCAGGTGAGCCTGTCGAGTACGTTCGAGTTCTGAACGTCGCAGGACTGTCATTTTTACCAGTAGACGGCTGCCTGGGCCGATTCGAAGATGGCACTCACGGATGCCCAGGAGGCCAACTGCATGACAAACCAAAGCCCATACCCCAAGGCGATCAGTCGTTATGTGAAGGGCTGGACGCGGCGCGATGCCGAGCTCCTGGCAAGCACTTTTACGCGCAAGGGTATCTATGTCGACTCGCCCCACCCAACCCTCGATCGCAAGTCACTGCCCGGGTTCCTGCGCAATGTGTCCTGGCGAAACTTTCCCGACATGACGTTCGATACGCTGGGTATCTACGGTGACGGTCAACGTTTCACCTGGGAATGGGTGATGCACGTGACGGGTAGCGGGGTCATTGCCGGTTCGGAAAACAAGAAGATCGCGGTGCCTGGGGTCGACCTTCTCGAGATGAAGGGCAACAAGATCAGGCGAGCGGTTACCTACTTCGATCGCAAGGCACTGTGGGACGCTGTACTCAGCTGATGGTGCTCACCCGCGCAGGGCCTGGCGATAGGCACCTGGCGTCGCCCCAAGTGCCTGCCTGAACCGGTTGCTGAAATGGCTGGCACTGGCAAATCCGCACAGCAACGCCACCTGCCCCAGCGGTAGTTGTCCCAGGCGCAACAGCTCGCCGGCCCGGTGCAGGCGCCGGGCCAGCAGGTACTGATGCGGCGGCAGACCGAAGCTCGCCCGGAACATCCGCGCAAAGTGGTATTCGGACAGGTTGCAGCGCAGCGCCAGCTCACCCAGCGTCAGCGGCTGGTCGAGGTTGGCCTCGATGTACTCGACCAACTGCCGGCGCTGGTGCGGCGCCAGTCCGCCCTTGAGTTTCAGCCCTTGGCGCAGCCCCGCCTGGTGCAGCACGGCATGGTCGATGATGGCGTGCCCCAGGCTGCTGGCCAGCAGCCGTTCGCCGGGCTCGGCCCAGTCCAGCTGGATCAGCTGGCGAAAGCGCGCGGCCTGCAAAGGGTCTTCAAGGAAGGTCGCCTCGCGCAGTTGCATCTCCCGTGGCTCACGGTCGAGCAGGCGGGTGCAGCCCAGGGCGAACTGCGCTTCGCTGATGTACAGGTGGGCCAGGCGGATCGAGCCGTTGACCACCCAGTTCGACTCGTGGCCGGCGGGCATGATGCACAGCTTGCCCGGCGAACCCTTGGCCGACGGACGCTGGCGGCGGAAGGTGCCGGTGCCATCGGCGATGTAGCAGGACAGGGTGTGGTGGTCGGGAGCCTGGTAGTCGCGGGCGTCGTCACGGTTGCTCCACAACGCCGCCGCCAGCCCGTCGCCCAGCTGTGCGCTCAGCTCCAGGCGGGCGTGGGGGGAGGCGTGCATGGCGTTGAAGACTTGCAGGTGATCGAGTGCGGGCATGGGCGGGTCCTCTGGTGGCCATCGTACTGCGATGGCGAGGGGCTGGCAGCTACCTGATGAGCAAAAGCGCAAGTTTGTGCAAGCGGGGCGGGGGACCCAGGCCTGAGACTGGATTCCTGTGATGTCCATCGCGGGGCAAGCCCGCTCCCACGCCTGCTTTGCGAATTGGCGTGGGAGCGGGCTTGCCCCGCGATGGGCCGGTTGCCCTGGGAGTTCACCATGAACCTGTCGCTCTACCTGCTCACCGTCCTGATCTGGGGCACCACCTGGATCGCCCTGAAACTGCAACTGGGCGTGGTCGCCATCCCGGTGTCGATCGTCTACCGCTTCGCCCTGGCCGGGTTGATCCTGTTCGCCATCCTGCTGCTTACCCGGCGCCTGCAACCGATGGACAGGCGCGGCCATCTGGTGTGCCTGGCCCAGGGTTTCTGCCTGTTCTGCGTCAACTTCATGTGCTTCCTCACCGCCAGCCAGTGGATCGCCAGCGGCCTGATCGCCGTGGTGTTTTCCACCGCCACCCTGTGGAATGCCCTCAATGCGCGGATCTTCTTCGGCCAGAAGGTTGCCGCCAACGTGCTCGGCGGCGGTGCCATGGGCCTGCTCGGGCTGGGGCTGCTGTTCTGGCCGGAGCTTTCGCACCACGCCGCCAGCCGCGAAACCCTCTACGGCCTGGGCCTGGCGCTGCTCGGCACCTTGTGTTTCTCGGCCGGCAACATGCTCTCCAGCGTGCAGCAACGGGCCGGGCTCAAGCCCATGACCACCAATGCCTGGGGCATGCTCTACGGCGCGTCGATGCTGGCTGTGTATTGCCTGGTCAGCGGCATCCCGTTCCAGATGGAGTGGAACACGCGCTATATCGGTTCGCTGCTGTACCTGGTGATCCCGGGCTCGGTGATCGGCTTCACCGCCTACCTCACCCTGGTCGGGCGCATGGGGCCGGAGCGCGCGGCCTACTGCACGGTATTGTTCCCGCTGGTGGCGCTGAATGTGTCGGCGTTCGCCGAAGGCTACCAATGGACGCCGCCGGCGCTGCTGGGGCTGGTGGTGGTGATGGCGGGGAATGTGCTGGTGTTTCGCAAGCCCAAAGCGAAGCCGGTCGAAGGCGTACTGGCAGTGAAGTGAGGGTTGGCCCTATCGCTGGCAAGCCAGCTCCCACAGCGATCATTGAAACCTTGTGGGAGCCGGCTTGCCGGCGATAGGGCCCGTCCAGTCAGCAAGCGACTATCAGCCTTTCCACACCTGCGGGTTCACCAGATCCCGCGGCCGCTCACCCAGCAGCGCCGCGCGCAGGTTGTCGATCGCCCGGTTGGCCATGGCCTCGCGGGTTTCGGCGGTGGCCGAGCCGACGTGGGGTAGGGTCAGGGCGTTGGGCAGCTTGAACAGCGGCGAGTCGGCCAGCGGCTCTTTCTCGTACACATCCAGCCCGGCACCACGAATGGTGCCGTTCTGCAGCGCCTCGACCAGCGCCGCCTCGTCCACCACCGGGCCGCGGGCAATGTTGATCAGGAACGCGCTGGGCTTCATCAGCTGCAATTCCCGTGCGCCGATCAGCTTGCGGGTGGCCTCGGACAGCGGCACCACGATACAGACGAAATCGGCCTCGGCCAGCAGCTCATCCAGGCTCCTGAACTGTGCGCCGAGCTCCTGCTCCAGCGCCGCCTTGCGGCTGTTGCCGGCGTACAGCACCTGCATGTTGAAACCGAAGCGGCCACGGCGGGCGATGGCCGCGCCGATGTTGCCCATGCCGACGATCCCCAGGGTCTTGCCGTGCACGTCGGTGCCGAAGTGCGCCGGGCCCACGGTGGCCTGCCACTGGCCGGCCTTGGTCCAGGCATCGAGCTCGGCGGTACGGCGGGCGCAGCCCATGACCAGGGCGAAGCCCAGGTCGGCGGTGCTTTCGGTGAGCACGTCGGGGGTGTTGGTCAGGGCGATGCCGCGCTCGTTGAGGTAGGCCAGGTCGTAGTTGTCGTAGCCGACCGAGACGCTCGACACCACCTCGAGCTTGCCCGCGCCTTCGAGCTGCGCGCGGCCGAGCTTGCGGCCCACGCCGATCAGGCCATGGGCCTCGGGCAGGGCTTCGTTGAACTGGGCGGCGATGTCGCCCAGTTTCGGGTTGGGCAGGATCACGTTGAAGTCTTGCTGCAGGCGCTCGGCCATGGCGGGGGTGATGCGGCTGAAGGCCAGGACGGTCTTTTTCATCGGGCTTCTCTGCAAGGTGGGTGGGGCCTCATCGCGGGGCAAGCCCGCTCCCACGTTTTCGAGCGTGGACTGCCCCTTTTGTTGGGGGCAATCCATCTCGTGGGAGCGGGCTTGCCCCGCGAATGGCGGTGTCATTGCTTAGCAACCTACCATTGTCCCCACCCGCAATGCAGCAGCTTTTTCAGTTGGCGATCTGCACCTGGTGGGTCTTCAGGTCCGCCTCATGGGCCGCCAGAATCTCCGGCAACGAATTACGCAGGTACTCGACCCAGGTCTTGATCTTGGCATCCAGGTACTGGCGCGACGGGTAGATCGCATACAGGTTGAGCTCCTGCAGGCGGTAGTCGGGCATGATCCGCACGATGCTGCCGTCACGCAGGGCATCGATGGCCGAATAGATCGGCAGCACGCCAACCCCCATGCTGCTGCGGATCGCGGTCTTCATCGCATCGGCCGAGTTCACCTGGAACGGCGAGGTGGTGATGTTGACCAGCTCCTGGCCTTCGGGGCCGTCGAACAGCCACTTCTCCAGCGGGATCACCGGGCTGACCATGCGCAGGCACGAATGCTTGAGCAGGTCGGCCGGCTTGTGCGCGGTGCCGTGGCGCGCCACGTATTCGGGCGAGGCGCAGACGATGCTGTAGGTAATGCCCAGGCGCTGCGAGACGAAGCCCGAGTCCGGCAGCTCGCTGGCCAGCACGATGGACACGTCGTAGCCCTCGTCGAGCAGATCGGGCACGCGGTTGGCCATGGTCAGGTCGAAGGTCACGTCCGGGTGCGATTCGCGGTAACGGGCGATGGCATCGACCACGAAATGCTGGCCCACACCGGTCATCGAATGCACCTTCAGCTGCCCGGCAGGGCGGGCGTGGGCATCGCTGGCTTCGGCTTCGGCCTCCTCGACGTAACTGAGGATCTGTTCGCAGCGCATCAGGTAGCGCTTGCCTGCTTCGGTCAGCGCGATGCGCCGGGTGGTGCGGTTGAGCAGGCGGGTTTGCAGATGGGCTTCCAGGTTGGAGACCGCGCGCGAGACGTTCGCGGTGGTCGTATCCAGTTGCACGGCGGCGGCAGTGAAACTACCGAGCTGGGCCACACAACTGAAAGCACGCATGTTTTGCAGGGTGTCCATGGGTCACTCTCGGGTTAGAGGACAAAATTGTGACATGAAGTAACGCGAATTCACGTTCGACCAAAGCCGGATTATCGCTGTTTTGGTAACAAAGATTCGCAGGAATATGCGCTTATCGCCAATCAAACCCACCCCTAGAATGGCCCAGCCCCTCCACCTCTTCCTCGGGAAATCGCAGCTGTGCCGCGTCGCCACATCGGAGCGCTCCGAGCGCTCAGTGCCTGTGCCCTTAGCTTGTCCTTGAGCGGCTGTATCGGAACCTGGGGCATTGCCCCGCAAAGCAAGACAATCCAAGCCAACCAACTGACCACCGACGCCGCCATTCGCGAGGCGGCGCGGGATGCCCATTGGCCGGCCCAGCAGTGGTGGCGCGCCTATGGCGACCCGCAATTGAACGCCTGGGTGGCGCTGGCCCTTGAGGGCAGCCCGAGCATGGCCATGGCCGCCGCGCGGGTGCGTGAAGCCAAGGCCATGGCCGGTGTGGTCGAGTCGGCCGAGCAGTTGCAGGCCAACGGCCAGGCCTCACTCAAGCGGCATAACTGGCCCGAGGATCAGTTCTACGGCCCCGGCGCGCTGGCCGGCGCCAACACCTGGGACAACAATGCCGCCATCGGCTTCAGCTATGCGCTGGACCTGTGGGGCCGCGAACGCAATGCCAGCGAACAGGCCGTGGACCAGGCCCACATGAGCGTGGCCGAGGCGCGTCAGGCCCAGCTGGAGCTGGAAAACAACGTGGTGCGCAGCTACATCCAGCTCAGCCTGCAGTTTGCCCGGCGCGATATCGTCCAGGCCGAGTTGGCCCAGCAGGAGCAGATCGTCGCCCTGGCCAAGCGCCGCCTCGACGGTGGCATCGGCACCCATTTCGAGGTCAGCCAGGCCGAAGCGCCGCTGCCCGAAACCCACCGCCAGATCGACAGCCTCAACGAAGAAATCGCCCTGACCCGCAACCAGCTGGCGGCCCTGGCCGGCAAGGGACCGGGGGAGGGCGGCAAGCTGCAGCGCCCAAGCCTGACCCTCGGCGCGCCGCTCAAGCTGCCGTCGAACCTGCCCGCCGAACTGGTCGGCCAGCGCCCCGATGTGGTCGCCAGCCGCTGGCAGGTCGCCGCCCAGGCGCGCGGCATCGATGTGGCCCATGCCGGTTTCTTCCCCAATGTCGACCTGGTGGGCAGCCTTGGCTTCATGGCCACCGGCGGCGGCCCGCTGGAATTCCTCACCGGGCGCAAGTTCAACTACAACGTCGGGCCGGCGATCACCCTGCCGATCTTCGATGGTGGCCGCCTGCGTTCGCAGCTGGGCGTGGCCTCGGCCGGCTATGACGTGGCCGTGGCGCGCTACAACCAGACGGTGATCGGTGCGCTGAAGAACATCTCCGACCAGTTGATCCGCCGCGAGTCGATGAAGGAGCAGGCGCACTTCGCCGCCGAGTCCGTGGCCGCCGCGCAGAAGACCTACGACATCGCCACCGTGGCCTTCCAGCGCGGGCTCACCGACTACCTCAATGTGCTCAACGCCCAGACCCTACTGTTCCGCCAGCAACAGGTGCAACAGCAAGTGCAGGCCGCGCGCCTGATCGCCCATGCCGAACTGGTCACCGCCCTGGGCGGCGGCCTGGAAGCCGGCAACGACGTGCCCGATGAACAGCGTCAGGCCGCGCCGCAGACCCCGGCCGCCCTGACGCTGGTCGACAAACTCCTCGACCACGCGGACCACGCCCAATGAGCGCACTGAGCTTGCCCCTGCGCTGGCTGCAGAGCCTGGAATGGCGCCGGGGGTTCTTCGCCTGGGCGCGCACCGACGGCGTCACCTGGGTGTACATCTTCAAAGTCCTGGCCGCTGCCTTCATCACCCTGTGGCTGGCCATGCGCCTGGAGCTGCCGCAGCCGCGCACGGCGATGATCACCGTGTTCATCGTCATGCAGCCGCAAAGCGGCCACGTGTTCGCCAAGAGCTTCTACCGGGTGCTCGGCACCCTGGCCGGTTCGGCGATGATGGTTGCGCTGATCGCGATCTTCCCGCAGAACACCGAGCTGTTCCTGCCCAGCCTGGCCTTGTGGGTGGGCCTGTGCTCGGCCGGTGCCATGCGCTACCGCACCTTCCGCGCCTACGGTTTTGTGCTGGCCGGTTACACTGCGGCGATGATCGGTCTGCCGGTGCTGGAGCACCCCGACCAGGCGTTCATGGCCGCGGTGTGGCGAGTGCTGGAAATTGCCCTGGGGATCCTGGTGTCGACCTTCGTCAGCGCCGCGATCCTGCCGCAGTCGGCCAGCGCCGCCATGCGCAACGCCCTGTACCAGCGCTTCGGCACCTTCGCCGGGGTGGTGGTCGAAGCGCTGCACGGCGACAGCCAGCGCGACCGCTACGAGACCAGCAACGTACGCTTCGTCGCCGAAGCGGTAGGGCTCGAGAGCCTGCGCAACGTCACCGCCTTCGAAGACCCGCACATGCGTCGCCGCTCTGGCCGGCTGGTCCGCATGAACAGCGAGTTCATGGCCATCACCACCCGCTTCAACGCCCTGCACCGGCTGCTGGAGCGCCTGCGCGCCCGTGGCCCGCTGCAGATCGTCGGCGCCATCGAGCCGGGCCTTGAGACGCTGGCCGAGCTGTTGCAACCCTATGTAGGCCGGGCGCTGACCGATGCCGATGCGCTGCGCCTGGCGCTCGAACTGGGTACTTATAAGGAAGGCCTGCAAGCTCAGGTCCGTGGGCTGCGGGCGGACTACCTGCAAACCTGCCCCAGCGAGTCCGATCTGCTTGATTTCCACACCGCCTTCGAGCTGCTCTACCGCTTCGTCGACGAGATGTACAGCTACGCCGAGACCCACGCCTCGCTGGCCGCCCATACCCACGAGCGCGAGCAATGGGACGAGCCTTACGTGGCCCAGACCAGCTGGCTGGTGTCGCTGGCCGCTGGCGTGCGCGCGTCGGCGGTGCTGTTGCTGCTGGGCAGCTATTGGCTGCTCAGCGACTGGCCCAGTGGCGCCATGATGACCCTGATCGCCACCGTCACCGTGGGCCTATCGGCGGCCTCGCCGAACCCCAAGCGCATGTCGTTCCAGATGGCCTGCGGCACGGCGATCGGCGCCTTCATCGGCTTCTTCGAAACCTTCTTCGTGTTCCCCTGGATCGACGGTTTTCCCTTGCTGTGCATGGTGCTGGCGCCGGTGTTCGTGCTCGGCGCGTTCCTCGCCTCACGCCCGGCCTACGCCGGCTATGGCCTGGGCTTGCTGGTGTTCTTCGCCATCGGCTCGGTGCCCAACAACCTCACCGTCTACAACCCTTACACCTTCATCAACGACTACATCGGCATGGTCATCGGCATGTTCGTCTGCGCCGCGGCCGGGGCGATCATCCTGCCGCCCAACAGCCGCTGGCTGTGGAGCCGCCTGGAGCAGGAACTGCGCGAGCAGGTGCTGTTCGCCATCGGCGGTCGCCTGCGCGGCCTGGGCTCGGCCTTCGAAAGCCGCACCCGCGACCTGCTGCATCAGGCCTATGGCCTGGCCGCCGGCAAGCCGCAGGTGCAAAGCCAACTGATGGGCTGGATGTTCACGGTGCTGGAGATCGGCCACGCCGTCATCGAACTGCGCAAGGAGCAGGCCCGCGCGCCGGTGCACCCGGCCTATGCCGAGTCGCAGCCCTGGCGCCAGGCCATCCGCGTGATGGGCCGGGCGTTGGCGCGCCTGTTCCTGCAACCCAGCGCCAGCAACCACGAGCGCGCCCTGGTGGCCGTCGATCATGCCATCAGCCGGGTGCAGGCCACCGACGAACCCTTCGCCCGGCATTTCGACACCTCGGTGCTGCGCCGGGCGCAGAGCTACCTGCACTTCATCCGAACCTCCCTGCTCGACCCACAGTCGCCCTTGGCTCCGGCGAAAGGACTGCACGATGCCCCGTGAGATCGCCTTCCATGGCGTGTACATGCCCACCATGACCTTGATGTTCCTGTTCGCCCTGGGCCTGGCCTGGGGCTTGGACCGGTTCATCGCCAGCCATGACGGCTACCGCTTCTTCTGGCACCCGGCGCTGCTGCGCCTTTCCCTGTTCGTCTGCCTGTTCGGCGCCCTCGCGCTGTCGCTCTACTGGTGAGAAACCTTCGATGAAAAAGTTCTTCAGCCTGATCGCCACCCTGCTGGTGCTGACCGCTGCCGTGGTGATCGGCCGCCAGTTGTGGCTGCACTACATGACCACGCCCTGGACCCGCGACGGCCGGGTGCGCGCCGACATCATCAACGTCGCCGCCGACGCGCCGGGCTATGTGGTGGACGTACCAGTCAAGGACAACCAGCGGGTGAAGAAGGGCGATGTGCTGATCCGCATCGACCCCGAGCACTACCAGCTGGCGGTGGATCAGGCCAAGGCGCTGGTCGCCTCGCGCAAGGCCACCTGGGAAATGCGCAAGGTCAACGCCAAGCGCCGTGCCGACATGGACAACCTGGTGATCTCCAAGGAGAACCGCGACGACGCCAGCAACATCGCCAACTCGGCGCTGGCCGACTACCAGCAGGCCCAGGCCCAGCTGGCTGCGGCCGAGCTCAACCTCAAGCGTACGCAGATCGTCGCCACCGTGGATGGCTACGTGACCAACCTGAACATCCACAAGGGCGACTACGCCCGCACCGGCGAGGCGGTGATGGCGGTTGTGGATGAAAACTCGTTCTGGGTGTACGGCTTCTTCGAGGAGACCAAGTTGCCCCATGTGAAGGTGGGCGATGTGGCCGAGTTGCAGATGATGAGCGGCGAGCGCCTGGGCGGGCATGTGGAGAGCATTGCCCGGGGTATTTACGACCGCGACAACCCGCAGAGCCGCGAGCTGATCGCCGATGTGAATCCCACCTTCAACTGGGTAAGGCTGGCGCAGCGGGTGCCGGTGCGGATTCATATCGATGAGGTGCCGGAGGGGTATCTGCTGGCGGCGGGGACGACTTGTACAGTGGTGGTGAAGCCGGGCCATCAGGAGAACTGATAATTTTGCCAGTTATGCAAGGGGGAGAATCAGAGAATAGTGGCAGAGACTGTTTCGTCGGGCGGTTGATGGAGGGCACATGGATGAACGCAGGTGAATCCAAACCACGCTGTTGGCGCGCCTATGGGCCCTATGGCTATTCTGGCGGCCTGAGCGATGCTGCGGGGCTGCTCGGATTCAATGGTGTTCAAGCTGATGCATTAACTGGCAATTACGCGCTTGGGAATGGGCACAGGATCTACAACGTCGGGCTGATGCGATTTCAGTGCCCGGACAGGCTGAGCCCATTTGGACGTGGGGGTCTTAATGCCTACGCTTACTGTTCGGGTGATCCTGTCAACATGACTGATCCTACTGGCCAGTTTTCGTTTGGCGTGCGTCGTCTAATCCAAGGGATGAAGGGGTGGTCGAAAGAGATTACGGCGAGGAAACCCCTTAAAAACTGGGAAACGCTAAAGCTCGACGATGAGATTTCATACACCACTTCCAAGATGGAATCTAAGTCATTGGAGGTAAGGGTTGTAACCGATAAAACGTCGTTGATGACCGCTATCAATCTATCGAAAACGCAAAAAAAATGGGTGCTTACCGATAAAGGTGAGGTGATAGTCATGGCCTATCTTGACCCAGTCCTTAATCGTCATAAAGCTTCCCTTGCAAGCATGGCCGCGATTGCAGCGCGTGACTTTCAGACCAGTCCTTCAGTTGTTGCCGCAGGATGGTTGAAAATGGAAGGAAATAAAGTTGTCATTGATAACGTAACCGGCCACTACAGGATGCGGGCTAATAGGCTTTGGTCGGCCAAGATGCATTTCGAAAAGTTGGCTGAGGGTACCAAGTTCGTTAGAGATCCCCATCATTTCTGACTGACGGGTAGCGGCAGGCGTGAGTCGAACCCAGCCCAGTTCCCGCTCGCCCTTGCTCGGTTCCTTGACTGAAAGGGGTATCGAGTTCGCAGGCTTGCACCAATGTTCCTAGAAGTTAAAACCTTTCAACTCAACTTCGAAGACGATCAGCGGCAATTGCACAAGGCCTGCAAGGACAGTCAGACCAAACATCTATTAGCTTTCAGAGGCCGCCCCCACCAACACCGGCACCTCTACCCGATCGATCACCTTGGCACTGATCGACGGATCCAGCAGCCTTCCGAGCCGCGACAGGTGGCGGTGCCCCACGATGATCAGCTCGCATTCAAGCTCCCGGGCCTTGGCGACGATGGCGTCCACCGGCTGAGCGGCAACCAGGCAGCCGAGGCTGTCGAAGCCGGCTTCGCGCAGGGTCTTCACGGCGTTGCTCACGGCATGTTCAGCCAGCTTCTGCTCGTCGCAGGCGGCGGGGTATTCCTGCAGCTCTTGCGCGGTGTAGGTCGTGTGCTGCCCGTGCACGGCGAAGGTCGCGTCGATGGCCAACAGCACGTGCAAGGTGTGCTCGCCGGGGCGGCAGTAGCGGCGGGCGAGGGTGAGCAGGCTGGCGGCTGTGGGGGAGGCGTCGATGGCGATCAGCACTGGGTGTGGCATGGGAATTCCTTGTTGGCAGTGGCGGCCCTATCGCGGGGCAAGCCCGCTCCCACGCCATCTATAGATTGCTCGTGGGAGCGGGCTTGCCCCGCGATTGGGCCGGTACAGGCTGACGCATCGACCGGCCGGGATAAATGGCCCCCCACGCACGGTGCCATTGCGTCTGACGCAATCCACCAACCTGATACCATCGCGTTTCCCACAGCTGTCACGGAAAACGGCCATGCAACTCCCGGACATGAACCTGCTCGTCG
This sequence comes from Pseudomonas sp. zfem004, assembly GCF_032621715.1. NCBI lineage: Bacteria > Pseudomonadati > Pseudomonadota > Gammaproteobacteria > Pseudomonadales > Pseudomonadaceae > Pseudomonas > Pseudomonas sp. zfem004. Next base: position 195,765 of record NZ_JAVYJF010000009.1, read on the forward strand.
CCCTCGACGCCCTGCTCGACGAAGGCAGCGTGGTCGGCGCCGCCCAGCGCATGAACCTGAGCCCGGCAGCCATGAGCCGCACGCTGGGGCGCATCCGCGAGGCCATGGGCGATCCGATCCTGGTGCGCGCCGGCCGCGGGCTGGTGCCGACGCCCCGGGCGCTGGCCCTGCGCGACCAGGTGCGGGCACTGGTGGAGCAGGCCGGGTTGGTGTTTCGCAGTGGCGACGAGGTCGACCTGGCGAACCTCGACCGGGCCTTCAATATCCGCACCAACGACCTGTTCATCGCCCTGTACGGCGCCCGTCTGCTGCACATGATGCTGGCCGAGGCGCCGAACACCGTGCTGCGCTTCGTCCCCGAGCACCAGGGCGATGACGACCTGGTGCTGCGCCACGGGCAGATCGACCTGGTGGTCAGTTCGAGCATCGACATGGGGCCGGAGATCAAGGTACAGAGCCTGTTCGACACCTGGTTCGTCGGGCTGGCGCGGGCCGACCACCCGATCTTCGACGCCGAGATCACCCCGCAGCGCTTTGCCCGCTACCCGCAGATCAGCGTGTCGCGACGCGGGCGGGCCAACGGGCCGATCGATGTAGAGCTGGGCGCCCATGGCGTGCAGCGCAGGGTAGCGCTGATCACGCCGAGCTTTCATTCGGCGATGTTCTCGTTGCCGGAGTCGGACCTGATCCTGCCGATGCCGGCGAACATCCTCGGCAGCGTGACCAAGTTCGGCCTGCCGTTGCGTTCGTTCGATATCCCGGTGCCGCTTGAGAAGGTGCGGGTGATGCAGGCCTGGCATCCACGCTTCGACAACGACCCGGCGCACCGTTGGTTGCGCCGGACCATGCGCGCCTGCTGCGCGGGTGAGCCGTAAAACCGAGTCGCCTGCTTCGCGGGTAAACCCGCTCCCACAGGATTGCGCAAGATCTTAAGCCTGCGCTGTACCTGTGGGAGCGGGTTTACCCGCGAAGCAGACGCCGCCGATTTCAGAGCTGGATTGCGTCTGACGCAACATAAACCTGCCAACAAGTCAGTTTTCGTCAGCATTCGACCTTCTTAGACTTCTCCCAGCCCTGAATTTGTTGCTGGAGATGTCATTCCATGAGTTCCCTGACCGCGCCCTCTGCCGCGCTGGCCGCCGCCCCCGCGCCGGCCGCCCCCGCGCCGGCCGCCCCCGTGCAGGCGGCGTTCGGCCTGCGGGTGGTGGTGGGGCTGTTCGGCGTGTTGCTGGCGGTGTTGTGCGCCGGGCTCAACGAGGCGGTGACCAAGATTTCCCTGAGCGACATCCGTGGCGCCATGGGCATCGGTGCCGACGAAGGGGCCTGGCTGCTGGCGGTGTACAGCGCCGCCTCGGTGTCGGCCATGGCCTTCGCCCCGTGGCTGGCCACCACCTTTTCGCTGCGCCGCTTCACGATGTCCGCCGTCGGCCTGTTCGCCGTGCTTGGCCTGCTCCAACCCTTCGCGCCCAATCTGCACAGCCTGATGCTGCTGCGCATTGTGCAAGGCTTCGCCTCTGGTGCCCTGCCGCCGATGCTGATGAGCGTGGCCCTGCGCTTCCTGCCGCCGGGCATCAAGGTCTACGGCCTGGCCTGCTACGCCCTGACCGCCACCTTCGGGCCCAACCTGGGCACACCCCTGGCGGGCCTGTGGACCGAATACGTTGGCTGGCAGTGGGCGTTCTGGCAGATCATCCTGCCGTCCTTGCTGGCCATGGCCTGCGTGGGCTGGGGCCTGCCCCAGGACCCGCTGCGCCTGGAGCGTTTCAAGCAGTTCGACTGGCGCGGCGTGTTGCTCGGCCTGCCGGCGATCAGCAGCATCGTCCTGGGCCTGTCGCTGGGCGATCGCTGGGGCTGGTTCGACTCGCCGCTGATCTGCTGGCTGCTCGGCGGTGGCCTGCTGCTGCTGGTGCTGTTCCTGTACAACGAATGGTCCGAACCACTGCCGTTCTTCCAGCTGCGCATGCTGTCGCGGCGCAACCTGAGCTTCGCGCTGCTGACGCTGGCTGGGGTACTGATCGTGCTCTCCGGCGTGGGCAGCATTCCGTCTGCGTACCTGGCGCAAATCCAGGGCTATCGCCCGGCGCAGACCAGCCCGCTGATGATGCTGGTGGCCATGCCGCAACTGATCGCACTGCCGCTTACGGCGGCGCTGTGCAACATCCGCGCGGTGGACTGCCGCTGGGTGCTGGCGCTCGGGCTGGCCATGCTGGCGGCATCGTGCGTGGGCAGCAGCCTGCTCACTTCGCAGTGGATCCGCGGCGACTTCTACCCCTTCTACCTGCTGCAGGTGTTCGGCCAGCCGATGGCGGTGCTGCCGCTGCTGATGCTCTCGACCAACGGCATGACCCCGCAGGAAGGCCCGTTTGCCTCCAGCTGGTTCAACACGGTCAAGGGCCTGTCGGCGGTGATCGCCGGTGGCCTGCTCGATGCCCTGGGCACCGTGCGCCGGCATTTCCATTCCAACCACCTGGTCGACAGCCTGGGCAACGCGCCGCTGGTGGACGACAACGCCGCCGGCCTGGCCAAGCGCATCCACGACCAAGCGCTGGTGCTGACCTCCGCCGACCTTTACCTGGTGATGGCGTGCATCGCCGTCGCTTTGATCTGCCTGATTCCCTTCGTGCCTACCCGGGTCTACCCACCGCGTGCGGTGGCCTGAACCTGTGGATGAATTCGAGACATTGAAATGACCAACAACCGCAAAACGCTGTTCATCGGCTCTGTACTGGCCGTGGCCGTGCTGGCCGCCATTGTCGGGCCCTGGATGCTCGGCAGCGACCATCGCCAGAGCACCAACGATGCCTACATCACCGCCGACTACACCGTGGTCGCGCCCAAGGTGTCGGGCTTCATCAAGGAGGTGCTGGTGGAGGACAACCAGCAAGTCACGGCCGGCCAGTTGTTGGCGACCATCGACCCGCGTGACTACCAGGCGGCCCTCGATGCCGCCCAGGCCCAACTGCTGGTGGCCAAGGCCCAGAGCCTGGATGCCCGCGCCACCCTGGAACGCCAGGCGGCCTTGATTGTCCAGGCCGAGGCGGCGGTGAAAGCGGCCCAGGCCGAAGCCGCTTTCGCCGACCACGAAGTCACCCGCTACAGCCGCCTGGCCGAGCAGGGCGCCGGCACCGTGCAGAATGCCCAGCAGGCACAAAGCCGGGTCGACCAGGCCCGCGCACGGCTGGCCAATACCCAGGCGGCCCTGGTGGCCACACGCAAGCAGGTGGACATCCTCAGCGCCCAGGTGGCCAGCGCCGATGGCCAGCTCAAACGTGCCGAAGCGGGGCTGGAGAAAGCTCAGCTGGACCTGTCCTACACCCGCATCACCGCGCCGGTGGACGGCATGGTCGGCGAGCGCGCCCTGCGCGTGGGGGCCTACGTGAATCCGGGGGCGCGGTTGCTGTCAGTGGTGCCGCTGGAGCGCGCCTATATCGTCGGCAACTTCCAGGAAACCCAACTGACCCACGTGCAGCCGGGCCAGCCGGTGAGTATCAGCGTCGATACCTTCGCCGGTGAAAAGCTGCACGGCCATGTTGAAAGCATTGCCCCCGCCACCGGAGTGACCTTCGCCGCGGTGAAACCCGATAACGCCACCGGCAACTTCACCAAGGTGGTGCAGCGCATCCCGGTGAAGATCGTCTTCGATGACGGCCAGCCGCTGCTCGCACGCCTGCGGGTGGGCATGTCGGTGGAGGCGACCATTGATACCCAGGGTGACCGGCTCGATGGCAAAGAGGTGACTGCGCGATGAGTGGGCAGGTTGATTTTTTCGCGGCCGACGGGGCTGCTGCGCGCCCCTTTCGCGGCGCAGCGGCCCCCGTTCTGCTGGCCATGTTGCTGGCCGGCTGTACCCTCGGGCCCGACTTCCTGCGCCCTGCCAGCGAAGCGCCGCAAGATTGGGCCGCGCTACAAGCCCAGGCCGCCGCTAGCCAACCGGTCGCCGAACCGCTGGAACTGCGCTGGTGGGACAGCTTCCACGATCCACGCCTGAGTGCCCTGATCCAGAAGGTCGCCGAGCGCAACCTCGACCTGCAGATGGCCAGCGCACGCCTGTTACAAAGCCGCGCCCTGCGCAGCACCGTGGCGGCGGACGAAGCGCCGTCGGTGGACGTGAATGCCGGCTACAGTCGTGCGCGCAACAGCGCCGAAGGCCTGAACGATCCTTCCGGCAAAGCGGGCAAAGCGGCGTATAACCTCTGGCAGGGCGACCTGGTCGCCGGCTGGGAACTGGATCTGTGGGGCCGCGTGCGGCGCCAGGTCGAGGCGGCCGACGCTACGGTCGAAGTGGCCGAGAACGACCGCCGTGGCGTGCTGCTGGCGCTGCTCTCGGAAACCGCCGGCAACTACATCCAGTTGCGTGCCGTGCAGCACACCCTCGAGGTGACCCAGGACAACCTCAAGGTTGCCCGCCACAGCCTGAAGCTGTCCGAGGACCGCCAGGCGCAAGGCGTCGCCACCCGGCTCGACGTGGCCCAGGCCAGCGCCCAGGTGGCGTCGATCGAAGCCCGGCTGCCGACCCTGGAGGCGCGCCGCGACGACCTGATCAACGCCCTCAGCCTGCTCGCTGCCGAACCGCCGCGCAGCCTGCAAAGCGAGTTGTTGCAAGGCGGCGAGCTGCCCGAGCCGCAGCAGCGCTTTGCCATTGGCCTGCCGTCGGAGCTGGCCGAGCGCCGCCCTGACATCCGCCAGGCCGAAGCCCGCCTGCATGCGGCCACCGCCAGCATCGGCGTGGCCAAGGCTGACTTCTACCCGAGCATTCGGCTGTCGGGCAGTGTCGGTTTCCAGGCCATGCAGTTGTCCGATTTCGGCGCCTGGGATTCACGACGATTTGCCTTCGGGCCGCAGCTGTCGCTGCCGATCTTCGAGGGTGGGCGGCTCAAGGGCACGCTGGAAGTGCGCGAAGCCCAGCAACAGGAAGCGGCGCTGAACTACCGCAAGGTGGTGCTGGGTGCCTGGCATGAGATCGACGACGTGCTGCGCCTGTACAACGCCAGCCAGCTGCGTCGCGACCACCTGGCCGAGGCGGTGCGGCAGAACCGCATCGCCCTGGAGACTGCGCAGCGCCAGTATGTGGAAGGGGCGGTGGACTTTCTCAATGTGCTGACGGTGCAGGGGGCGCTGCTGGCCAGCGAAGAGCAGTGGATCGACAGCTCGGCGGCGGTGTCGCAGGCGTTGGTGGGGTTGTACAAGGCCCTGGGTGGCGGCTGGCAGGCGTTCGACCAGGAACTGTGTTCGCAAGCGCACAGTTCCTGTGGGAGCGGCTTTAGCCGCGAAGCAGGCGGCGCGGTGGATGGCACCGGCTCTGCCGGTGTTCGCGGCTAAAGCCGCTCCCACAGGATGCGTGCAGTTCGATGAGGGGCGACTTGCCCCGCGATTGAGTCAGAGCGGCCGCAACAACCCGAAACGCTTGCGCAACACCCAATCCAGCAGCCGCTGCGGTATCACCCGCGCCATCAACGGCAACGCCGTGCTGCCATTGCCGATACGCACCAGCGCCGGCACGGGCGACTTGCGCGTAGCGGCCAGCAAGCGCTGGGCAAACACCGCCGCCGAAGTCGGTCGATCCTGCGAGGCCCGCGCCCGGGCCTGCACCTGCTCACGCAACGGCCACCACGGCGAGTCGCTCGCCAGCACCTGTTCTGCCTGCTGCTGGGCATTGCTGGCGAACTGCGAGGCAATCGCCCCCGGCTGCACTTCCATCACCTGGATGCCGAACGGCGCCAGCTCCAGGCGCAGCGCATCGGTCAGCCCGTGTACCGCCGCCTTCGAGGCGCAGTAGGCGCCGGCGAACGGGGTGACCAGCACGCCCGAGACACTGCCGATGTTCACCACCAGCCCACGTGAGCGCCGCAGCAGCGGGAACAGCGCGCGGGTCACGCCCACCAGGGCGAAGACGTTGGTTTCGAACTGTTGGCGCATGGCCTCGACACCGCCGTCGAGCAGTGGGCCCATGGCGCCGTAGCCGGCGTTGTTGATGAGGATGTCGAGGCCACCGTGGCGGTCTTCCAGCTCGTCGGCCAGGCGGGTCAGCGCCTCGCTGTCATTCACATCCAGTTGCCGTGCGGCGAAGCCGGCGGCGAGCAGGGTGTCGACATCGTCGAGCTTGCGGGCGGTAGCCCAGACTTCGTGGCCGGCATCGCGGAAGGCGTCGGCCAGGGCGCGGCCGATGCCGCTGGAACAACCGGTGATGAGGACGGTGGGCATGGAGGGGGCCTGTGGTCTGGAGGTTTTGATAGTGCCTGTTCCGGCCTCTTCGCGGGTAAACCCGCTCCCACAGGATCGGCACCGTTCTCAAGGCCTGTGCAATACCTGTGGGAGCGGGCTTGCCCCGCGAAGAGGCCAGTAAAGACAACAGATTAGTTGGCGAATGTACCTTGCAGATGCTCGGCACGAAACTCAAGGGTCTGCGGCCGATACCCCGAACGCAGCGGCGGCAACGGCAGGCAGTCGCTCCACTCGGCGCCGGGCTGCAATTCGCCCGGGCCGCGATAGCGCGGTGCTGCATAGGTGTTCTCGGCAAGGTTCACGGTATCGCCCGGGGCATAGGCGCCCACGCGCCAGCGCAGTTCGGACAAGGGGACCTTGTTGCCGTTCTTCATGCGCACCTGCAGGGCGCGGTCGGCGGGGCATTGATCGGGGGCGTAACTCAGGCGCAGATCGAGGCGCGCCAGTTGCGACGCTTCGCGGTTGTCCTGCCAGACCACGCCCAGCGCCACCAGCCCCAGGCCGCACACGGCCGCCAGGGAAATCGGCAGGGCCTTGGCCGGGTAGCGCAGCAGCAGGACCAGCCAGGTGAGGACGAGCAGGGCGCCGATGATCATTGAATAGGCCTTGATGGCGGGGGTTCGATCATCGTAGCGGGAAATGAGTGAGGGCTCAAAAGGTGTAGCGGGCAAGAAAATACTGCGATGGTTTCCATCGAAACTCACATGTCAGCGGCGTCAACGCCGGTCTCACATGTGCTTGGAGATTGTCCTGAAAGCTTGTCGTATAAATTTCGTACAAGTGTACCTGTTAATTTTGCTAGTTTCGCGAGGTGTTAGCTTAAGCCTAGGATGATGATGCTGTTCATATCAATTTGAAGAGGGTGCATGATGAAAAGCTCATTGTCTTTACTCGCTGCGAGTGGTGTTTTCAAAGGTGTTGTAGTTTATAAGGATGCTCCGGAATTCAAGTTTAACCTCTCTGAGGTTGACCTTTTGAGATATCACGGAAGGCTGCGGATCCTGGCGGTCCAAGACGGAACAATGATTATTTTGGAGTTCAAGGATACTCCTCAGACACCGGAATCCATTCCCGTTAACTATGCAGAAATCGAAGGGGGGGATACTCCCTTTGCCAGGGGGCACTCAGGCAAAATCAAAGGGTTGATAAATAATTCGACTACTCTCAAGTGTGAGTCATTTACTGCGAGCTTGAAAGATCATAAAGGCCAGGATGTTGAATTTTCTGGACGCTTTGAATTTGATTTGACAAAGTAAAATCGAACTGATGTTCGCTGCGTTGTTATTTCTGCGATGTCGTAAGTGTACACACTTGCCGACGTGCAACGCTGGTCATGACCAGCAAGCTGGCTCCTATGAGGAGTTGCGTAGAGGCCAGCTTGCTGTTGGTATGGCCTTTTGTCCTTACTGCGCGATGGTCTTCACCGAAACCCCACGCTCCACAGGCGTGGACGTACGCCCATACACATCCTCGAAGCGCTCGATATCATCCTCGCCCAGGTAGCTCCCGGACTGCACTTCGATGATCTCCAGCGGGATCTTGCCCGGGTTGCGCAGGCGGTGCACCGAGGCGATCGGGATGTAGGTGGACTGGTTCTCGGTGAGCAGGAACACGTTCTCGTCGCAGGTCACCTCGGCGGTGCCGGACACCACGATCCAGTGCTCGGCGCGGTGGTGGTGCATCTGCAGCGACAGCGCGGCGCCCGGCTTGACGGTGATGTGCTTGACCTGGAAGCGCCCGCCCATGTCCACCGAGTCGTACGAGCCCCACGGGCGGTACACCTCCAGGTGGTTCTGGGTCTCCGTGCGGCCCTGGGCATCGAGGGTGTTGACCAGTTGCTTGACCCCCTGAACCTTGTCCTTGTGGGCGATCATCATGGCGTCCTTGGTTTCCACCACCACGATGTTCTCGAGGCCGATCACCGACACCAGCTTGCCGTTGCCGTGGATCATGCAGTTGTGGCTGTCCTGCACCACCACGTCGCCCTTGGTGACGTTGCCGTTGTCGTCCTTCTCGTGCACGTCCCACAGCGACGACCAGCAGCCCACGTCGCTCCAGCCGGCCGACAGCGGCACCACGCAGGCGCGCTGGGTCTTTTCCATCACCGCGTAGTCGATGGAGTTGTCCGGGCAGCAGGCGAAGGTGGCTTCGTCGATGCTCAGCACATCGTCCGCTTCGTCACTGCGCTCCAGGGCCAAGAGGCAGGTGTCGTAGATGTCCGGGTCGTGTTTCTTCAGCTCTTCGAGGAAACGGCTGGCGCGGAACAGGAACATACCGCTGTTCCAGAAGTAGCCGCCGGCGCGGACGAACTCGCCGGCGCGTTTCTCGTCGGGCTTCTCGACGAACTGCGCCACCCGGGCGACGCCTTCGGGCAGCAGCGCATCCTGGCTGGAGCGGATGTAGCCGTAGCCGGTCTCGGGCTTGGTCGCCGGCACGCCGAACAGCACCATCTCGCCGCGCTCGGCGGCCACGGTGGCCAGGGCCAGGGCGCGTTGCAGGGCCTTCTGGTCCTCGATCACGTGGTCGGCCGGCAGCACCAGCATCAATTCGTCACGGCCTTCGTTGACCAGCTTCATGGCGGTCATCGCCACGGCCGGCGCGGTGTTGCGCCCGAACGGCTCCATCAGGATGGCCTGGGTTTCCAGTTTCAGCGCGCCCAGCTGCTCCTGGACGATGAACTTGTGGTCCTTGTTGCAGACCACGATGGGGGTGTCCATGCCGTCGAACACCAGGCGCTGGATGGTCTGCTGGAACAGCGTGTGCTCGCCGGTCAGGGCCAGGAACTGCTTGGGGAACTGCTTGCGCGACAAAGGCCACAGACGCGAACCGCTACCACCAGAAAGAATTACCGGGATCATGTTGTTTCTCCAATAAGGTCGTTAAGAGGCAGGGATCAGTTAGTGGACACTGGGCGGGTGACCCAGACCGGCGACAGGCTGCTGCCGGAGCCGGTGACGTACAGCACGGCCGCTTCGCCGCGCTCCAGGGCGACGGGTTTGACGTCGCCGACTTTCTTGTCGCCTGCATACAGCGCGAGGTTGACCTTCACCGGGTTGATCTCGCGCTCGCCACGGCCCTTGGCCGCCACCGGCTTGACCACTTCGGTCTTGCCGTCGGCGGTCTTCAGGGTCAGTTGCTGGTCGCTGAGGTTCTGCACGCGCACCAGGGCTTTCTGCTTGTTCTTGAACGGTGGCTCTTCGATCAGCTGCGGGTTGCCGCCGGCGTTGTTGACCAGGGTGTAGTACTTGTCGGCGGCCAGCTTGACCGGGACGTTCTTGCCGCCGACCTGGGCGGTGTAGTCACCGCCGGGCAGGAAGCTGAAGTCGCTGCTGGCCTGGGCGCCGACCTGCTTGATCTGGGTATTGCCCACGCTCGCGGCAGTGGGGGCGCTCGAAGCGTTGTACAGGCGCACGAAGGTCGAACCTTTCGGCGCGCTCGGGCCGTAAAGGGCGGCGTCGGCACCGGCGAAGGCCTGCATCGAGGCCAGGCTCAGGCCGGCAGCGAGGGTGAGGGCTTTGGCAATGGAAGTCTTGGTGGTCATGTGCGTGTTCCTCTCTATCTTCAGTGGTCCGTCCGGTTGGACGACAGGGCCAGGTTTTCTTCGGATTTGCGGGAGTTCTTCAGCTGCGCGATCCACTGCGGATCGAAGGCGCTGAGGTCGTTCTTCATTGGCAGATATCGTTCGGGGAATTCCCACACCACAACCTGTGGCGGGGCGTTCTTGAAGGCGTCGCTTTGCAGGTACTTGAGCATCGGCAGCAGCGGGCCGTGGCCGTATTCGGCGTAGTTGGCGACGTCGCTGCGCAGGGCCTGCTGCAGCGCGCCGAGGAAGTTCCAGTGCGGGTTGGCGCTGTAGCTGGTGCCTACCAGCGCCACCGGGATGCGGCTGTCGTCGAACAGTGCGTCGTCGCCGCTTTCGCCTTCGGCCGGCACCGGATGGGTCTTGCGTTGCTGCAGGGTGTCCGGGGTGGGCAGCAGGTTGCTGAACAGCGGGTCCAGCGGCAGGAAGTTGGTCAGATCACCTTTGTACGGCGCGCTGGCGCCGGCCTCGGTGATGTACGCCTGGGGTTCGCCGGTGAGCAGGCCCTGGCGGTTGACGGCTTCGGCCAAGGATTGCGCGACCACCTCGGCGCCCAGCGGCGTCCAGTGGGTGTCGGTGCGCAGGAACACCTGGCCACGGGCCTTGGCTTGCTCCAGCGGGGCCAGCAGGTCGGGGGCGAACACATTGGCCTGGCGCACCTGGGCGTGGAACTGGTTGAACAGGTCGTCGTGCAGGCTGGCCGGCGTCTGTTTGCCGAGGTACTCGGAATACAGCCGGGCCTTGGCCGGGACGATCGCCAGCACCAGTTGCACGCCCTGGCGCTGCAAGCTGTCGCGGATGCCGCGCACCAGCGCCAGGTTGTCCTGCATCTGCTGTTGCGCGCCAACGGTGGGCTTGAACTCTTCGTCGCTGAACAGCCATTGGTCGCGGCCCAGCACCACGCCGGGACGGCCTTCGTTGAACAGCTTGAAGTCCAGCGCGGCCCACAGGTTGGTGCCCAGGCGCTTGATCGGGAACTGCTCGTCGTAGTGGGTTTCGGCGGCCTTGGCCAGCTTGCCGTCGAGCAGGCTCATCTGCCCGGTGCGGGTAAAGCTGTCCAGGCCACCGACCGACCAGGCGCCCAGCCCGACCAGCAGGCCCATGAACGACAGCGAGTAGGTGATGCGAAGTGTCCGGTTCATGTGTCGGGCCTCAGAACTGGAAGTACAGGAAGGGTGAGTAGCTCTGCGCCGAGAGCTTGAGCACCGAGGCGATGAACAGCAGCAGTACCAGGGCGCGGGTCATGATCCGCGTCCAGTCCAGGCCAACCGAGCCATCGGCGTTGACCTGAACCACGGCCGCTTTCGGTGCAGGCGTGGCGTTGCGGTAGAAGTCGCGCAGGCCGAAGAACGCCAGGCTCAGGTAGGCCACGATCAGGGTCGCGACTTGTAGGCCGGTGAGGTTGGCGCGGTTGAGTTCCGACAGCTGCCAGTCGCCGAAGCTGAACATGGCGCCGTACATGCGTGCGGCCACGTGCAGGTTTTCGGCGCGGAAGATCACCCAGCCGACCACCACCAGCAGGAAGGTGAAGGCCCATTTCACCGGGTTGAAGCGCTGCGGGTTGGTGTCCAGGCCCAACGCGCGCTCAATGGCCAACCACATACCGTGCCAGGCGCCCCAGATGATGTAAGTGAAGTTGGCGCCGTGCCACAGCCCGCCCAGCAGCATGGTCAGGAACAGGTTGCGGTAGGTGTTGAAAGTGCCTTTGCGGTTACCGCCCAGGGTGATGTACAGGTAGTCGCGCAGCCAGGTGGACAGGCTGATGTGCCAACGGCGCCAGAACTCGGTGATCGACTGGCTGATGTACGGCTGCTTGAAGTTCTCCATGAAGCGGAAGCCCATCATCAGGCCCAGGCCGATGGCCATGTCGCTGTAGCCACTGAAGTCGAAGTACAGCTGCGCGGTGTAGGCCAGCGCACCGAGCCAGGCATCGCCGGTGGTGGGGTTCTGCAGGGCGAAGCAGTGGTCGGCCACCACCGCCAGGGTGTCGGCGATGAACACTTTCTTGATGAAGCCCTGCATGAAGCGGGTGCAGCCTTCGGAGAACTTGTCGAGGGTGTGGGTGCGGTTGTTGAACTGGTCGACCAGGTCCTTGAAGCGCAGCACGGGGCCGGCGATCAGGTGCGGGAAGATCGCCACGAACGCGGCGAAGTCGATCAGGTTGCGGGTGGCCGGGGTGTCGCCGCGGTACACGTCGATGATGTAGCTGATCGACTCGAAGATGTAGAACGAGATGCCGATCGGCAGCAGCACGTGGGTAAGGATGAACGGCTCCAGGCCCATCGAGGTCATGATCGCGTTGAGGCTGTCCACCCCGAAGTTGGCGTACTTGAAGTAGCCGAGGATGCACAGGTCGACGCCCACGCCCAGCAGCAGCCAGCGCTGGGCGGGCTTGGTGCGCACGCCGGCGGCGCCCACCTTGAGGCCGATCCAGTAGTTCCACAGGGTCACGCCGGCGAACAGGGCGAGGAAGTCCACCCGCCACCAGGCGTAGAAGATGTAGCTGGCAACCAGCAGCAGCAGGTTGCGATAGCGGTTCCCGCTCACGTAGTACAAGCCGAGGAAGACCGGCAGGAACAGGAACAGGAACACGTTGGACGAGAAGACCATCCCGGTTCTCCTAGTTATGCACAGCACCTGGGGCACAGCGCCCCCCAAACCCCCCACGAAAAAAGTGGGAGATCACCATGGCGTGGGAGCGGGCTTGCCCCGCGATGGCGTCGGCAGGGCCAACACCTTTGCCCATTCGGGCCTCATCGCGGGGCAAGCCCGCTCCCACAACGACTTACTTTTTCTGTTCGGCCTGCGGGTCGTAGACCCGCGTCACATCACCGCCCAGCCTGAAGCTGTTGAACGGCTGCATGCCGTGCTTGCGCTTTAGGGTGGCGGCGTCGCAGCGGTACAGCTGGCACCAGGGTTCGAGCCAGGCGTACTTGCTGTCGATCTTCAGGTCGCCCATGTCCTGCTTCTCGCCGTTGCGGGCCTTGAACGCGCTGGGGTCTTTCGAGCCGTTCAGCACTTTCTCGCCGAGGCGGCGCAGGGCGTTGTCGTTCTCGCCGCGCACATCCACGCCATTGGCCTGGGCGAAGCTGGCAATCATCGCCAGCGGCGGCAGGGCGTAGTTGTGGTAGGCCAGGGCGCGCTGCTTGCGCTTGAGCTCGTTGGGCAAAAAGCCCTGGGCATCGACCTGGTTGGCGCCGACCCGGTATTCCTTCACCGCCCAGTCGAACAGGTCGCGCCGGTCGGTGGCCACGGCGGTGGCCATCACCGACCAGGCCGCCCAGTAGCTGTGGTTGTTGATCTTCTCCAGCGGCAGGTCGCTCCAGTCGCGCACGGTTTGCGAGGCCAGGCGGCCCAGCCATTTTTCGATGGCTTCGGCCTCGGCCTGGTGCGCGGCCAGCGGCTGCGAGTTGGAGAACTTCAGGCGCAGCCACGAACCGCTCATGCTGCCCAGCGCCCATTTGCGCATGGACTTGCCGGTGTGGTTGTAGTCGGTGGACATCAATGCGTCGGCGCGGGCCCAGCTGCCGAGCCAGTCCAGGGCGCAGTCGAGCTGGGCCGGGCGGCCGTCGCGCATGTACTGGCCGATCATCTTGCTCACGCCTTTCTCGAGGGTGGTGATGTCCTTGGTCGAGTCACGGAAGGCTTTCTCCGAGGCGACATTGAGCGTCGCGCGGGCCTTGTCGGAGCCCTCGTACTTGCTGCGAAACTGCAGCGAACCGGTGTAGGGCCTGGGCGCCGCCTCGCAGCGGAAGTTGCCGTCGCCGGTCTTGAGCTTCTCGATGCCCTCGTAGTACCCCTGGGGCGGTACCAGCGCGGCCTGCGCCGCACCGCCGAACAGGGCGAGGGCGAGCAGGGCGGGTGCAGTCTTGTGGCTGATGGATGTCATGGTCGCCTCACTGGCCAGCTTGCGCGGTGTGCTGCGCGGGGCTGGCAAAGTTGTTGCGTTTGCACAGTTTCGCTTCGACTTTCTGGGTGCCGCTTTCCGGCCCCTGGACTTCCAGGGCCAGCAGGTTCTGGCCCGCCCAGTCTTCGTCCTCGCGCATCTGGAAGACGAAGCGGCCGTCGGTGTCGGAGGTCGTGGGCTTCTCGATCTTGATGTCCTCGTGGCGGCCGTTGAGGTACCACAGGGTGGCCTGCAGCACTTTCACCGAGCTGTCCTCGAACTTGATGTCGAGCTGGTGGTTGCGGTTGACCAGGTCCTTGATCACGCCGTTCTTGCCGTTGACCATCAGCTCGTTCTTGCCGGGCTTGAGGGTGGCGCTGGCGCTCATCTGCGCAGGGCGGCCGTCGCAGCCGTCGTCGAGCAGGCCGAGGATCTGCCGCCAGATGGTTTCCTGGTCCAGGCGGTACAGCGGGGAGAATTCCCAGATCAGGATCTTCGGTGGGTGGTTCTGGAATTCCTCGCTGCCCAGGTACTGGATCATCGAGCCTTCCAGGCCACCGCCGGGGAAGGCGACGTTGAGCACGTCGGCGCCGATGTACTGCTCCAGGAAGCCCGAGAAGTTGTAGTTCTTGCCGCTGTGGCTGGTGCCCACCAGGGTGATCTGCGCGTTGCCCGAGTCACCGAACAGGTCGTCGCCGCCGCTGGCGCCGCCCTTGGGCTCGGTGGCGAACTGGTCCATGTACTGCACCGCGTAGCTGGTGCCGCAGAGCTGGCCGGCGACGTTGTGCAGGGTGCCGGTCTTGCCCATGCGCCCGGACTTCTTGGTCTCGAACTCCTTGCGCGGGATGCCTTCGAAGGCCGGCATGTGGTGCACGGTGTCGGCCACGATCTTGGCGGCGCGCTCGGCACCGTAAGGCGTCCAGTGCTGGTCGCCACGGAAGTAGAAGTCCTTGCCCTGGTCGGCGGCGGCCAGTTGTTCGTTGGTCAGCGGCGACAGGTCGGGCACGTTGTAGCCCATATTGCTGAAGCGGGCGAGCATGGCCTGGTAGTTGTGCAGGGCCTTCTGGTAATTGAACGCGGCCTTCTCTTCGGGCTTGAGCATGTTGCGGTTCACCAGGCCACGGGTGGGCTGGTACACCACCACAAGCTCCACGCCGCGCTTCTTGAATGCGTCGTGCACTTGCTGCAGGCGCTTGTAGCCGCCGGGGGTGGTGTCGAACTCGGTGCGCAGGTCTTCACGGGTACGGAACAGCCAGTCGCCCTGGGCTTGCACCAGGGTGGTGAAGTTCTGCTGGTAGCGTGTGGTGTAGCGGCTGGCGTCATGGGCCTCGGGGCACAGCTGGCAGCAGGGTTCGGCGCTGAAGGTCGGCGCCTTGACGTCCTCGGCGCGCACGCCCTGGCTGATGGCCAGGAGGGCGGCGGACAGGCCGAGCAGTTTGATCAGGTGTGGGGTCATGGTCTGGGCTTCCTTAATCGATCATTTCGGTCTGGCGTTCGACCGGGTCGATCAGCACGGCCTTCTGCTGGCGCACCAGCAGGTCGAGGATTTCGTCCTGGCGCTCGCCCAGCACACCGTTGAAGCTGATGCCGTTGGCCTTGCGCGGCATCAGCATCGACACCTTGTACAGCTCCACCGACAGCGGCGAGTCGATCGACAAGGGGCCGGAGCCATTGGCCGCCAGCTCGCCACCGACCACGATCAGTGACACCTTGGTGTCGAACGGGTCGAGGGCGATGTCGCGGTCGGTGTCGGAGAGGTCCTTGATGTGCCCGTATACGCCCACCAGGCCATTGGCCATGGCGACGTTCTCGTACAGGCGGATGTTCACGCTGTTGCGCACGCGGATGCCGTGGCGGCGGTTGTTGATCAGCTTGTTGCCCCAGATCAGGTTGTCGCCGCTCTCGTACAAGGTGATGCCGTCGGTGTGGTTGCGGTAGATCTCGTTGTAGGCGATCAGGTTGTTGACGCTGTTACGGTCGATCACCACGCCCGAGAGCTTGTTGTCGTAGCTCTTGTTGTTGATGATCCAGCTGTCGTTGACCTCGCGGGAGACGATGATCCCGTGCTTTTTCTTGGTGCCGTACACCGTGTTGCCGGCGATGATCAGGCGGTGCGAGCGGTCGTGGGGGTCGATGCCGTAGACGATGTTGTCGCGGTAGGTGCTGTCCTTGACCACGAAGTCGCTGGTCTCGTAGCAGTAGAAGCCGTACCACATGTCGCTGAACTCGGAGCCGATGATCCAGCCGGTGGGTTCCGGGCGGCCCATCTGCTTGGCCATGTTCGGCGTGTACTGCGAGATGCTCACACCATAGGACTTGGACTTGGCGTAGCCGAAGCTGGCCATCTTGCTGTTGACGATGTAGGTCTCGGTGCCGCCCCAGCTGAGCAGGAACGGGCGGAATTCATCGGGCTTGCGGAAGGTTGCCGGGCCATTGGCCTGTTCACGCCAGCCGGTTACCCGGGTGTCGCTGACGAACAGCTTGCCGTCATTGACGATGAACGCGCCGCCCTCTTCGGACAGGCGCAGCTCCTTAACCTTGCCGTCGATCTCCAGCACGCCCTTGCGCCCGACCACGATCGGCAGGCGCGCCAGGTAGACGCCCGGCGCGGTTTCGCGCAGGTACTGGTCGGGTACCTTCTTGCTCAGTTCCACCAGGTCGACATGGCCGTCGTCGACGAAGATCGCCTGGGGGATGCCGTGCTGGCGGCGCACCCATTCGGCGCCCTTGTTGTCGCCGCCGATGAACTCCTTGAGGGTGTCTTCCTGGAGCATGCGGCGCACGCTGACCTTGCCCTTGTGCGCGCGGTCGATCTTCTTCTGCACGGCGGCGGCGGTGTAGCCGGACAGGTCGGGCAGCTTGGGCGGGTCCATCAGCAGCGGCTCGATCGGCGCGCTGGCAACGGTGTAGGTCTTGGCCTGTTGCAGCCCCTTGGCCATTTCCGGCTCGGCGGCCTGGGCCAGGCCTGCGGCCAGCAGCAGGGCGCTGGCCAGCAGGCTATGGCGAAGGTTCGGGTGCAGGTTCATGTCAAATCCTCTCCCGGCCTCAGAAGCGCCAGATCACGTCGACGAAGGCGCGGTGCATGTACGAGTCGGCCTCTTTGCCGTAGGCGTCGCCCGGCTTGAACACACCGGCGCGCAGGCGCACCAGCGCCGAAGGCTCGTCGATCGACTGGCTGAGCGAGGCCGGCAGCAGGCCTTGCTTGAAGTACTTGGTCACGACCACGTCCATTTCCTGGCCGAGGTCTTTCTCGCCGTTGACCAGCGGGCGGTTCACGCCGCCGTCGTCGACTGTCGCGTTGATGCCGCTGGAGCCGATGTTCTGCTTGCCATCGACACGCCAGAACTTGTGGTAGATGAGGCTGGCGTCGTAGTCGTCGCGCAGCTGCCAGGAGGTGAACAGGGTGGCCGCCTGCAGGTTGCCCAGCTCGCCGCGGAAGGCTTCGCCGAAGCGGTGCACGCGCGAGCGGGTGCCGGTGAAGTTGGAGCGGTTGCTCTCGAGGCCGGTCTGCTCGAAGTTGTTCGAACCGTCGCTGCCACCACCGCCGCTGCCTCGGGCGTAGGCCGCGCCGACCTGCCAGTTGGGGTCCAGGCGCAGGCGGATGCCAAGGTCGGTGGCCCAGGCGTTGACGTCGCCGCTCTGCTTGCCGGTGGCGACCTGGTCGTTGCCCACGGCCTGGCTGCTGAGGGTGTCGCGGTCGCCGGTCAGCCAGGTGACGCTGCCCCAGTAGTTGACGGTGTGGTCGTTGCGCCAGTTGTAGGCGTCGCTGTTGGCTTCCAGGCCCAGCCAGGTGAGATCGCCGGTGCGGGTCTTGTCGAGGGCGTCGACGCTTTCGCCGGGGCTCTTCAGGCTGCCGCTGTCGTGGGTGTGGTGGGCGCGCACGCCGACCCAATGGCCGGGCGTCCACTGGGTGGCGACGTTGCCGAAGATGTGCGTGCGGTCCTTGTCTTGCGGGGCCAGCTCGGTGAGGTCGGTGCGGTATTCGCTGAAGCGCTGGGCCACGCCCAGGTCGGCCTTGAGCAGGGTGGTGTCGAAGGTCCAGTTCAGGGCTTCGATGTTGGTGTCGCGCCACATGCCGTCGTCGCTGCGCAGGCGCTGGCGGCCCAGGCGCAGTTGCTCGCCGGGGTAGGCGGTGAGGCCGCTGTAGCCGACCCAGAATTCGCGCATGGCCAGGTAGCTCTTGTCCGGCTTGCGGCTGTCGTCGCCATTGTCGGTGGTGCTGCCGTCGTCGTTCTGGCGCAGGGTGTCGGTTTCGATGATGTCGGTGGCGGTGACCGCCTGGCCCATGGCGAAGGCGCTCCAGTTGCCACGCTCGCCGTACACCCAGGGGCGCAGGTCAAGGCCCAGGCCGTTGACGTCGCCGCCGGAGCGGGTGCCCAGGTCGCGGTCGTCCTCGGACTGGCCGGTGATCTTCACATCCAGGCCGAAGTTCTTCTGTGCGGTTTCGGCGGCCAGGGTCGGCATCGACCACAACAGGGCGAAGCTCAGGCCGATGCCGGCTTTCACGAAGGGGTTGAGCGTCATAGCGAATCCTCGGCGTCTACGGCTGTTTCGTCGTCTTGCAGGGCCTCGATGGCCAGGGTGCTGTTACCGCCCTGGAACAGGCTGCTGCGCGCCTGTTTTTCCTGCGCCAGCAGTTGCTGGGCCTGGCTGCGCTGTTCGGGCGTGAGCTGCTGGTCGAGCTGCTGCAACAGCTCGCTCGACTGCGGCGTGGGGTTGACCTGCGACAGTTGGGCGAACACCCAGGCATTGGTGGGCGCGGGGCGGATGCCATGGCCTTCGCTGAACAGCTGGGCGAGGGCGTAGTCGGCGCTGTTCTGCCCGCCACGGGCGGCGCTGAGCAGGTGGTCGACGGCTTTCTGCGGCTCGACGGTGCCCAGGTAGCCACGGCGGTAGAGCTGGCCGAGGTAGTAGTCGGCGCTGACTTCACCGGCGTCGGCGGCGGCCTGCAGGTGCTGTTCGGCCTTGGCGGCATCGGCCGGCACGGTCTTGCCTTCGTAGTAGAGGCGGCCCAGCAGCAGTTCGGCGCGCGGCTGTTCGGCTTCGCGGCCCTTGTCGATGTAGGCCAGCAGTTGCTCGGTGTCGCCCAGTTCGGGGAAGTCGTAGAGCAGCTGCGCCAGGCTCACCCAGGACGCCGGGTTGGCCGGGGCGACTTGCTCGAGCAGGGCCTTGGCGGTCTTCTCGTCGGTCTGGCCCAGGCTGCGGTCGGCCAGCACGCGGGCGACGCTGTCGACCCGGGTGGCCGGCACCGCGCCACGGGCGTAGGCGGCCTTGAGCTGGTCGAGCAGGGCGGCCTGCTGGTCGGGCTGGGCGCGTTTCTGGTAGACGGTGGCCAGTTCGACGTAGCAGATGTCGGTGCTGGTCAGCGCGGCCTTGCAGATTTTCTCCACGTCGCCCAGGTGCTGGTCGTAGCTGCCCTGGGTGCGGTACAGCAGCACCTGGGCCAGGCCCGCTTCGGGGTTGCCGGCGGCGCGCCACTGGTCGATCTGCTGCTGGGCGTTGACCTTGGGGAAGCTCTGCGGGTACTGCAGGTAGAGCATCGCCAGCGGGATCAGGGTGTTGCCTTCGCCTTGCAGCGCGGCCTGCTTGAGCAGGCGCTCGGCCTCCTCGCGCTCGGCCTGGGTGCTGTCGGGCTTGGCTACCAGCAGGCGGCCAAGGCGGGCCTGGGCGCGGGGCGAGGTGGCGGCTGCGGCGCGGTAGGTGGCCTCGGCCTGCTTGAGCTTGGCCGGCTCGCGGGTGGCCACCTGGATATCGGCCAGGCCCACTTGCGCGTCGCTGTAGCCGAGGTCGGCCAGGGCCTTGTAGTTGCGCTCGGCGGTGGCGGTGTCGCCGCGCTTGAGGGCTTCGTTGGCCAGGCGCTGGTCGGGCAGGCCGGCGCAGCCGGCCAGGGTGATGGCCAGGGCCAGGGTGCACCAGGTGTAGGGGCGAGCGCTGTGCGCTCGATCGCGGGGCAAGCCCGCTCCCACGGGGTGAGGCGCGGTCCCTGTAGGAGAAAAACCATTCAAAGGTTTCATCGTCCGATCCTCTTACAGCCCGCGGGCCACGGCCTTGTCGATCAGCCAGTTCAGCGACGGGCCACGGTCGCTGTTGACCGCGGCCGGGCGGCCGGCGAGTTCTGCCGGCAGGCCGTCGTCGGGCTTGATCTGCACGCGGATATCGGAGGCCAGGTTGTCGGTGTCCAGGCTGCTGCTGCCGACGATGCGGCCGCTGCGTACCTCGTCTTCGCCGGCGATCTGGAAGTTGACCCGGGTGCCCGGCTTCACTTCGTCGAACTGGCGGTAGCTGAAGCGCGCTTCGACCATCGGGTTGCTGGTCCGCGGGATCAGCGCGAACACCGGCTGGCCCTTGCTGGCGTACTGGCCGTCATCCACCAGCTGGCGCGACACCACGCAGTCGCACGGGCTGGTGAGCGTGCCGGAAAGCTGCTTGCCGAACAGCTCCTCGACCTTGGCCGGCTCCAGTTGCGAATCGTCCAGGTGGCCCTTGAGCAGATCGAGCATGCTGGTGTTGAAGGTCGCCAGCGGTGCGCCCTTGGCCACCGGGGTGCCGTTTTCGACCAGGCTTTGCACGCTGCCGTCGCGGGGCATGGTGACGGTGGTGGTGGGCACGGCGACCACGCCGGCCTCGGCATGGCTGACGAAGTACAGGCCGTACAGCGACTTGGCGACGAAACCGAAGGCCACCAGGCCGACCACGAACACGCCGGCGGTGACGGTGACCGCCTTCAGGCGGCCGAAGGCCGACAGGCCAGAGCCTGCGTTGTTCTGCTTGCGCGCCTTGGTGAAGTTGTCGCGTTGCAAGGTGCTGAGCACGTCGCCGACGCTGATCAGCTCACCGGACAGGTGGCTGGTGATGATGTGGCGCAGGGTGGCGATGTCGCGCGGTTCCAGGTTCTGGAACTCGGTGCCGGTGCGGCCCGTGTCGCGGCTGCTGGTGCGCACCAGCAGCTCGACGTCCATCGACAGCCCCAGGTTGTCGACCACGAACTGCAGGCGCCCGCGCAGCACTTCGCCTTCGGCGAGCGGTTTCTTGGCGTGGAAGGACAGGCCCCCGGCGGAAAGATCGTCCACCTTCACATCGTGCGGCTCGCGGTTGCCGTCCAGGTAGCGCAGCTTGGCGGGGATGCGTACCCGGGCGTGCTGGCGCTGCGCTTCGGACTCATGCACGACATTGACGTTCACGGCGGTATTCATGGCGATTTCGTTCCTGTTATCCGATCCGGGTTGGGCTCACACGACCATGAACAGCACGGCGACGAAGATGCTCGCGGCCGAGAAGGTCATGGTCCGCGAGGACCAGGTGTTGAACCATTGTTGAAAGCTGGCGAGGTCGCGCTTGAGGGCAGTGGGCTGGCGGGTCCAGGACTGCCTGTCGAGGCGGAAGAACACGTAGATCTTCATCACCGCACCGACGATCTGGTTGTAATAGAGAATCAGCGGGTAGGCGGGGCCGACGTTGTGGCCCGAGCACAGCAGCATGACGGTGAGGATCAGGCGGGTGATGCCGATCCACAGCAGGTACACCAGCAGGAACTGCAGGCCGAACTTGAAGCTGGCGATCACCGCCACGGTCAGGCCCAGCAGGCTGGTCCACATCGACACGCGCTGGTCGAACAACACGATGCTGGTGAACAGCCCCAGGCGCTTGAGGCCCAGGCCCAGGGCGCGGGAGTTCTGCCGCAGGTTGTTGCCGTACCAGCGGTACATCAGTTTGCGGCTGGCCTTGACGAAGCTCTTCTCCGGCGGGTGTTCGACCGTGTTGATCGCCGCGTCCGGCACGTAGAAGGTGTCGTAGCCCAGGCGCATCAGGCTGAACCAGCTCGACTTGTCGTCGCCGGTGAGGAACTTGAAGCGGCCCAGGCGCCAGTGCATCAGCGAGTCGCTTTCCACATCGGCGATGAACTCGGGGTCGGTCACTACGCTTGCGCGGAACATCGACATGCGCCCGGTCATGGTCAGCACGCGTTTGCTCAGGGCCATCGAGCACATGTTGATGTGGCGCTGGGCGAAGCGCAGCTTGTGCCACTCGCTCATGATGTAGCCGCCGCGCACTTCACAGAATTCGTTGGTGGTCAGGCCGCCGACGTTGGGGTAGAGCTTGAACCAGGGCACGGTCTTGCGGACCACGCCCTCGCCGAGCACGGTGTCGCCGTCGATCACCGCCACCACGGCGTGGTCGTCGGGCAGCATCCGCGAGATGGCGCGAAAACCGTAGGCCAGGCCGTCGCGCTTGCCGGTACCGGCGATGCGCACGATGTCCAGGGTGACGTGGTCGGGCGGGTTGTACTTGGCCCACAGGCTCTTCACCAGCAGCTCGTCGGACTTCTCCACCAGCGAGCAGACCACGGTGGTGGGGAAGCCGCAGTCGATCGCCTCGCGGATCACCGAGCTGTACACCTGGGCGGTGGTCAGGGCGTCGATGCGAAAGCTGGTGACCATCAGGTACACGTGCGACGGGTCGGCCGCCGTGCCCAGCTTCTGCACCTTGCGGCGCAGGTAGGGGTAGACGATGTACAGGAAGATCATGCCGCGGATGAAATGGGTGGCGCCCATGGAGTAGCGCCAGATGCCGACAGCACCGACCAGGAAGATGAAGTGCTTCGACTGCGAATCGAAGATATCGCTGGGCAGGGCCAGGGCGATCAGCATGAGCAGGCTCATGTAGAGCAGCCAGCCGGCGCACTGCAACAGCACTGTCTGGAACCTTTGCATGTTCGGCATCCGTCGAGAATTCGGGGGTGGGCGGGCGGCGCGCTGGGGAGGGACGCGCCGCCCGGCCGGGGTTACCAGCAGATACCTTCGGTACGGCTGGTGGTGCAGGTCGGCTTGCTCATGAAACCGACCAGGTCGATCACTTGCTTGCCTTCCGGCGCTTGCTGGGCGAGGGCGCGGAACTGCTCGTCACGGTTGCCCAAAACGATGATCTCGGCGTCGTTGACCACCTGCTCGAAGTTGGCGTTGAGCAGCGAGGAAACGTGGGGGATCTTCGACTCGATGTACTCCTTGTTGGCGCCATGCACCCGGGCGTACTCGACGTTCTGGTCGTAGATGTCGAGCTGGTAGCCCTTGCCGATCAGGCGTTCGGCAAGTTCCACCAGCGGGCTTTCGCGCAGGTCGTCGGTACCGGCCTTGAAGCTCAGGCCGAGCAGGGCGACCTTGCGCTTGTCGTGGCTTTCGATGATGTCGAAGGCGTTCTGCACCTGGGATTCGTTGCTGCGCATCAGCGAGTCGAGCAGCGGTGCCTTCACATCCAGGCTGGCGGCGCGGTAGGTGAGGGCGCGCACGTCCTTGGGCAGGCACGAGCCGCCGAAGGCGAAGCCCGGGCGCATGTAGTACTGCGACAGGTTGAGCACCTTGTCCTGGCAGACCACGTCCATCACCTCGCGGCCATCGACGCCCACGGCCTTGGCGATGTTGCCGATCTCGTTGGCGAAGGTCACCTTGGTGGCGTGCCACACGTTGCAGGTGTACTTGATCATCTCGGCCACTTCGATCGGCTTGCGGATGACCGGGGCGTCGAGTTCTTCGTACAGCGCCTGCAGCACGTCGCCGCTGGCGCTGTCCAGTTCGCCGATGACGGTCATCGGTGGCTGGTCGTAGTCCTTGATCGCGGTGCTTTCACGCAGGAACTCGGGGTTGACCGCGACGCCGAAGTCGACGCCGGCCTTCTTGCCCGAGCAGTCTTCGAGGATCGGGATCACCACGTTCTTGACGGTGCCCGGCAGCACGGTGCTGCGTACCACGATGGTGTGGCGGCGGCTGGTATCGCGCAGTACGTAGCCGATTTCGCGGCACACCGACTCGATGTATTCCAGGCCCAGGTCGCCGTTTTTCTTGCTTGGGGTACCGACGCAGATCATCGACACGTCGCTGGCACGGATGGCTTCGGCGAAATCGGTGGTGCCACGCAGGCGGCCATTGGCCACGCCCTGTTGCAGCAGTGCTTCCAGGCCCGGCTCGACGATGGGCGACTTGCCCCGGTTGATCAGGTCGATCTTGGTGCTGGACACGTCCACACCAATCACTTCATGGCCGCGTGCCGACAGGCAACCGGCACAGACTGCACCCACATAACCCAAACCAAAGATGCTGATACGCATCGCATTCACCTCGTGTGTTTGTCACGCCGGCCCTTGTTCGAAAGAGCCAGCCGGGTTGATTGACCAGCAGTTTTCGGGCGCACGGCTCCCTGGCGAATTGACACTTCACCGTGCGCAGGCATGAATAAATCCGGAGCGCAGAAAGTTATGCACTCAACGTTGGCAAGCTAAGGCCAGTATTAATAAGGCGTGCCCTGAAATGCAGCCGTCTTTATTGCAGTTCGCCGTATGCGCACTGCTGTGCTTGTTTTTTCAAGTGGATAAATCCTTTGAAATCAACCACTAGGACGTATGTTAGGGGCGCTTGTCTCCTGCATGGATAATGGCTTTTGGCACTTCCTGTACCGCCTTTGAAGTTTGTTTGGTTGTGCCCGATAGCGGCACTTTGTCATCTGTAAGTCATCTCTCACGCTGCGGCGCTTGAAACTTGTTACGGGTGCTATGAGCCGTGCGGCGCGGTAGAAGTTCCTGGCCGGGTTCAGCGCGGATGAAAGATTTCTAAATATTTTTTCAGTGGCAAATACTTTCACTTTGATGGCACGCGCTAGTTTCACCCCCGGTTATAAAGGGCGAAAACGAAGCGGGATGGTTATATGCCAGCATTCGAAAAATATTTTCAAAATTCGTCAAAAAAGTACGAACGGTCTTATGGCGTTTTGCGATAAAGGTAGGCGTGGTGGTTTTTTGGCGTCTGAAAAATGGCGTTTCAGGGTGTGCCCCGTTGCAGGGCCGCCAATGCAATCGCGGGGCAAGCCCGCTCCCAAGTGGTTCGTGGGAGCGGGCTTGCCCCGCGATGAACAACAATCAGCCTTCGGCGTGATCGCGCAGGAACACCAGGTGATCGGGCTTGGACTGCTCGGCGCTGTAGTAGTAGCCCTGCACATCGAAGCGCTTGAGCTGCTCGGGGTCGTTGATGCGCTGCTCGATCACGAAGCGGCTCATCATCCCGCGGGCCTTCTTGGCGTAGAAGCTGATGATCTTGTACTGGCCGTTCTTCAGGTCCTTGAAGTCGACGTTGATCACCCGCGCCTTCAAGGCGCTCTTCTTCACCGCGCTGAAGTACTCGTTGCTGGCCAGGTTGAGCAGCACGTCGTCGCCCTGCTCGGCCAGGGCCTGGTTCAGCCACTCGCTGATGCGCGTGCCCCAGAAGGCATACAGGTCCTTGCCGCGGGCATTGGCCAGCTTGGTGCCCATTTCCAGGCGGTAGGGCTGCATCAGGTCCAGCGGGCGCAGCAGGCCGTACAGGCCGGAAAGCATGCGCAGGTGGTCCTGGGCATAGCTGAAGTCGTCTTCGGTCAGGCTTTCGGCGTCCAGGCCGGTGTACACGTCACCCTTGAAGGCCAGCAGCGCCTGCTTGGCGTTGGCAGGGCTGAAGGCCGGGGTCCAGCTGCCGAAGCGCGCGGCGTTGAGGCCGGCGAGCTTGTCGGAGAGGTGCATCAGTTCGCTGATCTGTGCCGGCGACAGTTCGCGCAATTGCACGATCAGTTCCTGGGAGTCGTCCAGGTACTGGGGCAAGGTGTGGCGCTGGGTTACCGGCGGGGTGTCGTAGTCGAGGGTCTTGGCGGGGGAAATCACCGTCAGCATCGGGTCGGCTCCTGGAATCAATGGGCGGATTCTACGGGGCCGACGGGGCAACGCCAAACTATGGCGACGATAGCCAGGGCACATGGCCACGGAGTTTCGCCGGGCGTCGCGCTATAGTGCGCGGCATGCCTTCATGGAGACCGTTCATCGTGCGTATCGCTTTTGCCTTGTTGGCCGGGCTGCTTAGCCTGGGCGTACAGGCTGCCCCTGCGGATTTCGTCAGCTTCGAGCGCAGCCTGTGGCCCGAAAAGCTCGACAGCCCGGCGTTGTTCGACGTGGCCTCGCGCGCCGAGATTCTTTCGTTTGCCCGGGTACTGCACGAGAGCGAAATGCTCGATGAGCAGGCGCTGGCGGCGCGCCTGGGCCTGCGCCAGGTCAACTTGCCGGTGATCCGTGCGCTGCGGGCGCGCATGTGGCAGCGGCTGTGGACTAACTATCAGCAGGCGCAGCAGAGTTGCGAGCAGGATGCGTCGTTTTGCTATCCGCTGGAGTCGATGGCTGATTTGCGCATGAAGTCGGCCACGTTCGCAGCAGAAGTCGGCAAGTTTTATGCTGCCTGGATCGAGCCCAGCCACCAGTTCCACTCCCGCTACCTGGACGAGCTGCTGCGCAAGGCGGCGGTGTTCCCGCAGACCTCCAGCGAGGTGGAAAAGCTGTCCGCGCGCGAGCGCAACGGCGATGAGCTCAACGACCGCATGTTCCTCCTGAGCTTCGTCGGCGGCCCCGGCCCTGTGGGCGGCAACACCGACGGCCTGGCCGACTATCTGCGTCGGCAGAAGCTCGACGGCATCTTCTTCGTGCTGGGCAATCGGCTGCAGCAGCGTCGTGACAGTGGGGCGCTGGCCGGGCTGTATGCAGGCCAGTGCGTGGGCATCCAGGGCTGGGAGTACCGCTCCCATGCCCAGTGGCAGGGCTGGCAGGATTCGCTGCGGCGCAGCCAGGCGCGGGTTCAGGCGGACCTGCCAGCGCAATATGTGCCATTGTTCCGCCCGCCCTACGGGCAGCGGCGCGGGGATGGCGAGGCGTTCATGGCCGGCCAGCAGTTGCGGGTGTCATTGTGGGATATCGATGCACAGGATGACGGGCCGTTGACCGCCGAAGCCTCGGCGCAGCGGGTGATGACCCTGATGCTGTTGTGGCGCAAGGGGGTGATCCAGTTCCGTGACTACCTGCCCAAGGCGCAGCCGGCGCTGGAGTGGTTGTTGCAGCATACGGCGCAGAGCGGGATTGGCTGGGAGGGGTGTCGGGAGTATGGGGTGAAGGAATAGGTTTGGCTGTTGATTGGGTGTTGGCGGCTATGTGTAGGGCGCTGCAATGTCTGAACTGATCACCAAAAAACCAGCAAAAACACCGCATCTGATCTCTGAGCGTAGTCCCACCCACCCCTCGCGCCAAGCCCTGTTCGTCAATCGGAAAAATAAACTTCATCTGTGCGTAAAAAGACTTTTTACCGTCATGGTTTTTGCGGTATCAAGGAACCAGACAGCCGAATCCTGCAGCACAGGTGGCGTCATCCACGCCAGCCTTGCCAGGTGAAATCCCCGCCCGTAACAACGCGGATACGGGGAAAACGGCAGTCACTTTGCGGCGCAGCCGTATGCGCCGTGTGGCTTTCACATAAGGTGACCGAGTATGGATGACCAAGGACGCAACCCTTCCTCCAACCAGCCAATCCTGTATGTGCTCGATACCAACGTCCTGATTCACGACCCTAACGCCCTGCTCAACTTCGAGGAGCACCACGTCGCCCTGCCGATGACGGTGCTGGAGGAACTCGACAAGCTCAAGACCGGTAAACACACCATCGCCGCCGAATGTCGCCAGGCCATCCGCCTGATCGACCAGACCCTGGGCGACGCCTCGCCCAGTGACGTCGAGCAGGGTGTCCCGATCCAGCGCGGCAAGAGCGGGCCCAAGGGCTTCCTGTCCATCCTCATGAGCACGCGCAACGAACCGAACCGCCTGCTCCCCGAAAACCTTGCCGACAACATCATCATCAACCAGTTGCTGGACCTGCGCGCCAAGCGCCCGGACCTGGACGTGGTGCTGGTCACCAAAGACATCAACATGCGCCTGAAGGCGCGCGCCTGCGGGATTGCCGCCGAGGACTACAGCACCGACCAGCTGGTCGACGACGTGTCCCTGCTGTCCAAGGGCTACCACTCGGTCACCGGCTCCTTCTGGGACCGGGTCAGCAAGGTCGACACCCGTCAGGAGCGTGGGCGCACCTGGCACCGGGTACAGATGATCGACAACCTGCCGGCCGTGCACATCAACGAGTTCATCATCGATGAGCAGGGCTTCGTCGGTTGGGTCAAGGGCATCCGCGAAAGCGAACTGCTGCTGCTCGACCTGCACCAGGAACCGCTGCTGCACCAGGAGGCCTGGGGCCTGAAACCGCGCGACATCCACCAGAGCCTGGCGCTGTTCGCCTTGCTCGACCCGGATATCCACCTGGTCAACCTGACCGGCGCCGCCGGCTCCGGCAAGACCATCCTGGCACTGGCCGCGGCCATCGAGCAGACCATGGTCAGCAAGCGTTACCGGCGCATCATCGCCACTCGCAGCGTGCAGGGGCTGGACCAGGAGATCGGCTTCCTGCCGGGCACCGAGGCGGAAAAGATGGAACCGTGGCTGGGCGCCATCACCGACAACCTCGAAGCCTTGCACATGGATGACGAGAGCACCCACGGCAGCGTCGAATACATCCTCGAAAGGGTCCCGCTGCAGTTCAAGTCGATGAACTACATCCGCGGGCGCAGCTTCCAGCAGAGCCTGATCCTGATCGACGAGTGCCAGAACCTCACCCCGCACCAGATGAAAACCATCATCACCCGTGCCGGTGCAGGTTCGAAGGTGGTCTGCCTGGGCAACCTGGCGCAGATCGACACCCCCTACCTGTCGGCCACCAGTTCCGGGCTGACCTACCTGACCGAACGCTTCAAGGACTTCCCCCACGGCGTGCACATCACCCTGCAAGGTGTGCCGCGCTCGGTACTGGCCGAGTACGCCGAGTCGCATCTGTAACACTTCGCGGGGCCGGCCCACTCCCAGGTTTTCATGTGTGGGAGTGGGCCGGCCCCGCGATGCCCTCTGCTCAAAGCTGACCCACGGGTTTACACTCTGCTTTCCCTTCACAGGAGCAGAGCTGTGCTGACTCATCTTGATTCCCAGGGGCGCGCCAACATGGTCGACGTCACTGAAAAAGCCGTGACCGCACGCGAGGCGCTGGCCGAGGCGCGGGTGCGCATGTTGCCGGCCACCTTGCGCATGATCGTCGATGGCGAACACCCCAAGGGTGACGTATTCGCCGTGGCGCGTATCGCCGGCATCCAGGCGGCGAAGAAGACCAGTGACCTGATCCCGCTGTGCCACCCGTTGATGCTCACCAGTGTCAAGGTCGAGCTGGCCGCCGAGGGCGAGGACGTGGTGCACATCGTCGCGCGCTGCAAGCTGGCCGGGCAGACCGGGGTCGAGATGGAAGCGCTGACCGCGGCCAGTGTCGCCGCGCTGACCATCTACGACATGTGCAAGGCGGTGGATAAAGGCATGGTCATCGAGCAGGTGCGCCTGCTGGAGAAGCTCGGCGGCAAGAGCGGCCACTACAAGGTGGAGGGGTGATGAAGGTCAAGGTCATGTATTTCGCCCGCTATCGCGAATTGCTCGGCGTCGATGCCGAGCGGGTGGAGGGCAGCTTCAAGGTGCTGGACGATGTGCGCCAGGCTTTGGTGGCCAAGGGTGGGCAGTACGCCGTGCTGGCCGAACAGAACCTGATGTGCGCGCGCAACGAAGAACTGTGCAGGCTCGATGAGCCGCTGGAGGAGGGCGACGAAGTCGCGTTCTTCCCGCCGGTGACCGGAGGCTGAGCATGGCCGTACGTGTGCAGGAGGCGGCGTTCGACCCGGGGTTCGAGGTCAACGCCATGCACGCCGCCAACGTCGGCGTGGGTGCGGTGGTCGGCTTTGTCGGCTACGTGCGCGATTTCAACGATGGCCAGGACGTGGCGGGGATGTTCCTCGAACACTACCCGGGCATGACCGAGAAGGCCCTGGCCAAGATCGTGGTCGAGGCCGAGGGGCGCTGGCCGCTGCTCAAGGTCGAGGTGTTGCACCGCATCGGGGCCCTGGAGCCGGGCGAACCTATCGTGTTCGTCGGGGTGGCCAGCGCACACCGCCAGGCGGCATTCGACGCCTGCAACTTCATCATGGATTACCTCAAGACCCGGGCGCCGTTCTGGAAGAAAGAACAGACCGGCGACGGCCCGCGCTGGGTCGAGGGCAAGCAGAGCGATGAGGATGCTGCCCGGCGCTGGTGAGTCAGCTTTTTCGGGGCGTGCATTTCGTCTCGGAGGTGGTTGAGTTTCAAGACACAAAAGTCCAGTATGGAATCATAAGTACAAAATGATTCCATACGGCCTTGCGGCCTTTGTCTTTACCTCTGTCTTGCACCACAACCTCCAATAATGAGCGAGCGAGATTCCGATGAAGAAAATCAACCTGATCAGTGGTCTGGCCCTGGGCCTGTTGGCCAGCAGCAACCTGTTCGCCGCCAATTCCGAGCTGCGAATTGGCATCGAAGCGGCCTACCCGCCGTTTGCCTCGAAGAATGACAAGGGCGAAATCGTCGGTTTCGACTATGACATCGGCAATGCCTTGTGCGCGCAGCTCAAGGTCAAGTGCGTGTGGACCGAGGTCGAATTCGACGGGTTGATCCCGTCGCTGAAGGTGAAGAAGATCGACGCCGCCCTGTCGTCGATGACCATCACCGACGAGCGCAAGAAGTCCGTGGATTTCACCCACAAGTACTAGTTCACCTCGTCACGGCTGGTGATGAAGAAGGGCGCGGCGGTCGATGACCAGTACCAGAGCCTGGTCGGCAAGACCATCGGCGTGCAGCGCGCCACCACCACCGACCGCTACGCCACCGAAGTGCTCGAGCCCAAGGGCGTCAAGGTCAAGCGCTACAGTAACAACGAAGAGATCTACATGGACCTTGCATCGGGGCGTGTGGATGCGATCTTCGCCGACACCATTCCGCTGGATGACTTCCTGTCAATGCCGCGCGGCGCCGACTACGCCTTCGTCGGCCCGGAGCTGAAGGACCCGAAATACGTCGGCGAAGGTGCCGGCATTGCCGTGCGCAAAGGCAACAGCGAGTTGGTCAGCCAGCTCAATGGCGCCATCGACGCACTGCGCGCCAGTGGCGAATACCAGAAGATCCAGGGCAAATACTTCAAGTCGGACATCTACGGCGACTGAGCCGCCCCGCGCTCAAGGCCTGAGCCTGCTCAGGCCTTGAGTTCCTTCAGGTGCTTGTACACCGTCGCCCGTCCCATCCCCAGCACGTTGGCCACGTAGTTGGCCGCACTCTTGCCTTTGAACGCGCCCTCGGCATGCAGGGCCAGCACCAGCTCGCGCTTGTGGTCGCGGTTGAGCACGCTCAGGCTCAGCTGGTGCTCGCGCAGCCAGCCATTGAGGAAGGTGTTGATGCGTTCCTGCCAGTCGTCGCGAAACAGCGCATCGGGCTGGGGGATCAGCCGGCTCGGCGAGAGGAACAGGTCCAGCGCCGCCCGGGCGTTTTCAAACAGCGAGATGTTCAGGTTGATGCACAGCACCGCCACGGGCTTGCCTGCACCGTCGCGTAGCACGGTGCTCAGCGAACGGATCTTCTGCCCGTCCCAGTTGAGCTTCTCGTAGGGGCCGATGTTGGTTTCGTCGGTGCCGGGCTCAAGCAGGTCTTCCAGGGCGGCATCGTCGCCGATCTCGCGTTTGGACAGGTTGTTGGCGATGTAGTCGATCTTCTGGCTGCGCAGGTCGTGCAGCACCACTTCGGCATGGGGGAAGAACAGGGTGGCGATCGCGTCGGCGATGGCCCGGTAGTTGTCCAGGGCCGGGTCGGGGCAAGGTGAAGGCATCGTGGCAGGCTCCATGCGGTATCAGCGCCCTTGTGCCAAGGGCGCTGGGAGTGTGCCGCAATCACGGCGGCGCGTCATCCGGGCCGGCCTCAGCTGGCCTGCTGCAGGCGATACAGGGCATTGGCCAAGGCGATGTCTTCCAGGCCAAGGCCGATGGAGCGGAAGAACGCGTGGCGCTGGTAGCTCGGCACGGGCGCCCGGCCGCTGAGCAGTTGCGAAAGGTCGCCGATGATCGCCTCGGGCCGCCAGCCGGTCTGCTCGGCGGCGATCAGCATTTCGCCGGCACTGCCTGGGGTGGTTACCCGGTAATCGCAGTACACATCCATGTGTTGCAGGCTGGCCGGTGGTACTTCATGGGCGCGCACGGCATTGGTGCTGATCGAGGTGATCAGGGCTGGCTTGCTCAGTTGGCTGGGGTCGATCACCGGGCCTGCCGAGGAGGTGCACAGCATGATCACGTCGGCATCGATCAGCGCCTGCTCCAGGCTGTCGGCCAGTTGCAGGCGATGGTCGAGGTCGGTCAGCTGCTGGCGTTGCGCGGCGCTCTGCTGGACGAGGCTTGGCGAGAACAGGCGGATCTCCTGCCATTGGCGCAGGCCACGCACGTAGTGCAGATGGGCACGGGCAATGGCGCCGCTGCCGATCACGGCCAGGCGCCGGGCCTGGGGCGAGGCCAGGACGTCGACGGCCACGGCGGTGGTGGCGGCGGTGCGCGCGGTGGTCAGCTCGCCGGCGTCGCAGAGCAGCAGCGGCTGGCCGCTGTCCATCGACATCAGCAGGGTCCAGGCCGTCACCAGCGGGCCCTGCTCGCGGACGATGTAGGGTGAGGTCTTGATCCCGTAGACGCGCTCCTCGGCCAACACCCCGCCATAGTTGATGAAGTCGCCGCGTCCGGCGGGGAACTCCACCAGTTGCTGAGGGGGTTGCACCGCTTCGCCTGCGGCCAGGTCGCGGAACAGCTTGCGCAGGATTTGCGGCACGTCCAACTGGCCGAGCAGGTGGCGGGCGTGTTGTTGATCGATGATGAGGGGCGTGGGCATGGACGGCTCCTGATAAACAATTCTGTCCATTATGGACTTTTTGTTCTGTGGAGCAATATCGCGGGTACAGGCTGCGCGGTCAAGCAAAGCAATTGGGGCCGCCCTGCGGCCCTTCGCGGGGCAAGCCCGCTCCCACAGGTACGGCATTGCGTGATTCCTGTGGGGGCGGGCTTGCCCCGCGAAGGGCTGCAGAGCAGCCCCAATAAGTGTGGCAGTGCCTCAGTGCCCTTTGCGCGGCACCGGCTTGAGCAGTTCGTCCGGGGGCATCTCGCACTTGATCTTGCGCCCCAGCAGTTCCTCGATCGCCGGCAACTGGTAGGAGTCGTCCTCACCAGCGAAGCTGATCGACACACCCTCGGCACCCGCGCGGCCGGTACGGCCAATGCGGTGCACGTAGTCGTCCGGGTCTTCCGGCAGGGTGAAGTTGATCACATGGCTGATGCCGTCGATGTGGATGCCACGGCCGGCCACATCGGTGGCCACCAGCACGGTGATGCGCCCTTCGCGGAAGTTCTCCAGGGTGCGGATGCGCTTGTGCTGCGGCACATCGCCGGAAAGCTGGGCGGCGTTGATGCCGTCGCGCACCAGTTTTTCCTCGATGCGCCGCACTTCGTCCTTGCGGTTGGCGAACACCATCACCCGTTCCCACTTGTTCTGCGTGACCAGGTTGTACAGCAGCTTGTACTTGTCGCTGCCGGCCACGGCGTAGACGTGCTGCTCGACGGTTTCGCTGGCGACGTTCTCCGGCTCGATCTCGACGATGGCCGGGTTGGTGGTCCACTGCTTGGCCAGGTTCATCACGTCGTCGGTGAAGGTGGCGGAGAACAGCAGGGTCTGGCGCTCGCTCTTCGGTGGGGTCTGGCGGATGATCTGCCGCACCTGGGGGATGAAGCCCATGTCGAGCATGCGGTCGGCTTCGTCCAGGACCATCACCTCGACCATGTCCAGGTGCACCTCGCCGCGCTGCTGGAAGTCCAGCAGGCGGCCCGGCGTGGCCACCAGGATGTCGCAGTGGCGGGCTTCGAGGGCCTTGAGCTGCTTGTCGAAGTCCATGCCGCCGACGAAGCTCATCACGTTCAGGCCGCTGTACTTGGTCAGGGCCACGGCGTCCTTGGCGATCTGCACCACCAGCTCGCGGGTCGGGGCGATGATCAGCGCGCGCGGTTCGCCCATGTAGCGTTCCTTGGGCGGCGGGGTCTGCTGCAGCTGCGAGATGATCGAGATCAGGAACGCGGCGGTCTTGCCGGTGCCGGTCTGGGCCCGGCCAATGGCGTCCTGGCCACGCAGGGTGTAGCCCAGCACGCCGGCCTGGATCGGCGTGCAATACGGGAACCCGAGGTCGTGGATGGCATGCATCAGCTCGTTGGAGAGCTTGAAGTCGTGGAAGCGGGTCTTGCCCTCTTGCGGCTCGACCACGAAGTCTTCGGGCTTCCACAGGCTGGCCTGGGGTTTAGGCTTGCGCTCGCGACGCGGCTTTGGCGTGGCGGGCTGCTGCGCGCGGACAGGCTCGCTGGCCGGCTTGTCGGCGGCGGCCGGCGCGGCTTTGGGCTTGGCGCTGGCGCGCGGCGCAGTCTGTTCGGGGGCCGGTTGCGGAGCCGGCGCGGGC
The DNA here is from genome assembly GCF_032621715.1 of Pseudomonas sp. zfem004. Taxonomy (NCBI): domain Bacteria; kingdom Pseudomonadati; phylum Pseudomonadota; class Gammaproteobacteria; order Pseudomonadales; family Pseudomonadaceae; genus Pseudomonas; species Pseudomonas sp. zfem004. The sequence continues at coordinate 229,696 of NZ_JAVYJF010000009.1, forward strand.
GGGGTCACGGCGACGGGCTCGGCGGCTGGCGGCGCGGCGTCTCCCTTGGCGAATATTTTCTTGAGTGCCTTGAGCACGATCGTCTCGTCAACTGGTTAAGGAATGTACGCCGGGCAGTGTAATGCAAGAATCGGGCGCGGCGTAGTGCAATGCTCGGGCGGCTACAGGCTCACTGCAACTGGCGGCTCAGCCAGTCGTGGATATCGTTCAGCTCGGCCACCGCCACCTCGTGTTCCATCGGGTATTCGTGCCATTGCGCGGCCACACCCCAGGTATTGAGGTATTCGAACGCGGTGCGGCCCATCGAGGGGATCACCACCGGGTCATGCACACCGTGCAGGCACAGCGCGGGCGTGCGCTGCTGGCAGGCGCTCAGTTGCTGGCTGTCGGTGAAGGTCGGGGCGTAGGTGGACAGGGCAATCACCCCGCCCAGCGCTTCCTGCCACTTTATATAGGCGGTGTGCAGCACCACGGCGCCACCCTGGGAAAAGCCCGCCAGGATGATCCGCGACAGGTTGATGCCCTTGGCCTGTTCGGCCTTGATCAGCGCGATGATCTGCGCGGCCGACTCCTCAAGCTGCGCTTCGTCGATGGCCCGCGCCGGGGTCATGGCCTTGATGTCGTACCAGCTCGGCATTTCATAGCCGCCGTTGATGGTCACCGGGCGGGTAGGGGCCTGGGGCATGACGAAGCGGGTGCTGAGCAGGCGCTCCTGGAGAAACTCGGCCACCGGTAGGAAGTCGTAACGGTCGGCCCCCAGGCCGTGCAACCAGATCACACAGGCGTCGGCGGTGTTCTGGGGTTCGAGAATCAGCGGGTTGGTCATGACTGCTCCGAAAAAGTGCGTGCGTACGTAATGAGTGCGTAAAAAGAAGGCGATGGAGGTTAATGCCAGAAAAAGATGTCGCAACTCTACAACTTTTCCTACTTGACGCCCGCTTAATCGCTTAAGCCTGCAACTGTGGTACGCCCTTTGCTATGACCTTGTCATGCGAAGGAGTGGGCCAGTCACGGTAACACCCCTCGTGTGGATATAAAGGCTGTCATAGAACAGCTCATTGCGCCAATTGACCCAAAAACAAGCCAACACGGGGTCGGATGCGCCTCATAAGGGTGCGGTGCAATTCCGGCTCGTACAACAAGAGCGATTTGGAGGTTGTTGATGAAGATGTTGAAATCCACCCTGGCAGTCCTGACCGCCGCCGCTGCACTGGGTACCCTGGGTACCGCGCACGCCGGCGCCACCCTCGACGCGGTGCAGAAGAAGGGCTTCGTCCAGTGTGGCGTGAGCGACGGTCTCCCGGGTTTCTCGGTCCCTGACGCCAAAGGCAACATCGTCGGCATCGATGCCGATGTCTGCCGCGCCGTGGCCGCCGCCGTGTTCGGCGACGCCAAGAAGGTCAAGTTCAGCCAGCTCAACGCCAAGGAGCGCTTCACCGCGCTGCAGTCCGGCGAAGTCGACGTACTGTCGCGCAACACCACCTGGACCAGCTCGCGCGATGCCGGCATGGGCCTGGTGTTCGCCGGCGTCACCTACTACGACGGCATCGGCTTCCTGGTGAACAAGAAGCTCGGCGTTTCCAGCGCCAAGGAGCTCGACGGCGCCACCATCTGCATCCAGGCCGGTACCACCACCGAGCTGAACGTCTCCGACTACTTCCGCGCCAACGGCCTGAAGTACACCCCGATCACCTTCGACACCTCCGACGAGAGCGCCAAGTCGCTGGAGTCGGGCCGTTGCGACGTGCTGACCTCCGACAAGTCGCAGCTCTACGCACAGCGCTCCAAGCTGGCCGCGCCGACCGACTACGTGGTACTGCCGGAAACCATCTCCAAGGAGCCTCTGGGCCCGGTGGTGCGTAAAGGCGACGAAGAGTGGTTCAGCATCGTCAAGTGGACCCTGTTCGCCATGCTCAATGCCGAAGAGATGGGCATTACCTCGAAGAACGTCGAGGCCGAAGCCAAGGCCACCAAGAACCCCGACGTCGCCCGCATGCTCGGCGCCGACGGCGAGTACGGCAAGGACCTGAAGCTGCCCAAGGACTGGGTGGTACAGATCGTCAAGCAGGTCGGCAACTACGGTGAAGTGTTCGAGAAGAACCTGGGCAAGGAAACCCCGCTGCAGATCGACCGCGGCTTGAACGCCCTGTGGAACAACGGCGGCATCCAGTACGCACCGCCAGTGCGCTGATGCCTGCACCCTGCGGCGGCATCCAGCCGCCGCAGGTCGTTCGACTCCCTTCTTTTCGGGGCACTTCATGCAAAATCAAATCGGCGCACGGAAAGGGTTTTCCCTTAGCGATCCACGTGTGCGCGCGTGGCTGTTCCAGATCGTCACGGTGGTCTTCGTGGCCGGCCTGGGCTGGTACCTGTTCCACAATACCCAGACCAACCTGCAGCACCGGGGCATCACCTCGGGCTTCGACTTCCTCGAGCGCAGTGCCGGCTTCGGCATTGCCCAGCACCTGATCCCCTATGTGGAATCGGACAGCTATGCCCGGGTGTTCGTCATCGGCCTGCTCAACACCCTGCTGGTGACCTTCATCGGCATCATCCTGGCGACGCTGCTGGGCTTCATCATCGGCGTGGCACGGCTGTCGCAGAACTGGATGATCAACAAGCTGGCGACGGTATACGTGGAGACCTTCCGCAACATCCCGCCGCTGCTGCAAATCCTGTTCTGGTACTTCGCGGTGTTCCTCACCCTTCCGGGGCCGCGGGGCAGCATCAATATCGACGACACCTTCTTCATCAGCAACCGTGGCCTGAACATGCCCGGTGCCTCGATGGCCGAGGGCTTCTGGCCGTTCGTGGCGGCGCTGGTGCTGGCAATCGTCGCCATCGTGCTGATGGTGCGCCATGCCAACAAGCGCTTCGACGAGACCGGCCAGCCGTTCCACAAGTTCTGGGTCGGTCTGCTGCTGTTCATCGGCATCCCTGGCGTCTGTGCGCTGCTGTTCGGCAGCCCGGTGCACTGGGAAGTGCCGCAGCTCAAGGGCTTCAACTTCGTCGGTGGCTGGGTGCTGATCCCCGAGCTGCTGGCGTTGACCCTGGCGCTGACCATCTATACCGCAGCGTTCATCGCTGAAATCGTGCGCTCCGGCATTCGCTCGGTCAGCCATGGCCAGACCGAAGCGGCCCGCTCGCTCGGCCTGCGCGAAGGCCCGACGCTGCGCAAGGTGATCATCCCCCAGGCGCTGCGGGTGATCATTCCGCCGCTGACCAGCCAGTACCTGAACCTGGCGAAGAACTCGTCGCTGGCCGCCGGTATCGGCTACCCGGAGATGGTCTCGCTGTTCGCCGGTACCGTGCTCAACCAGACCGGCCAGGCCATCGAGGTGATCGCCATCACCATGAGCGTCTATCTCGCCATCAGCATCAGCATTTCGCTGCTGATGAACTGGTACAACAAGCGCATTGCGCTGATCGAACGGTGAGGGTACTTCCGTGACAGCTCATGTTTTCAAACCTGACATGCCGCCACCGGTGAAGACCATCGGCGTGCTCGCCTGGATGCGGGCCAACCTGTTCTCCAGCTGGCTGAACACCCTGCTGACGCTGTTCGCCCTGTACCTGGTGTGGCTGATCGTGCCGCCCTTGCTGCAATGGGCGTTCATCGATGCCAACTGGGTCGGCACCACCCGTGCCGACTGCACCAAGGACGGCGCCTGCTGGGTGTTCATCCAGCAGCGTTTCGGCCAGTTCATGTATGGCTACTACCCCAGCGAGCTGCGCTGGCGCGTCGACCTGACCGTCTGGCTCGCGGTGCTCGGCGCCGCGCCGTTGTTCATCAAGCGCTTCCCACGCAAGGCCGTGTATGGGCTGGGCTTCCTGGTGCTGTACCCGGTGCTGGCCTACACCCTGCTGCATGGCGGTTACCTGGGCCTGGCCAACGTACCCACCAACCAGTGGGGCGGCCTGATGCTCACCCTGGTGATCGCCACGGTCGGCATCGTCGGTGCGCTGCCGCTGGGTATCCTGCTGGCCCTGGGGCGCCGTTCGAACATGCCGGCGGTGAAGGTGGTCTGTGTCACCTTCATCGAGTTCTGGCGCGGCGTGCCGCTGATCACCGTGCTGTTCATGTCCTCGGTGATGCTGCCGCTGTTCCTGCCCGAGGGCATGAGCTTCGACAAGCTGCTGCGGGCGATGATCGGCGTGATCCTGTTCCAGTCGGCGTACATCGCCGAGGTGGTGCGCGGTGGCTTGCAGGCCATCCCCAAGGGCCAGTACGAAGCGGCCGCGGCCATGGGCCTGGGCTACTGGCGGGCGATGGGCCTGGTGATCCTGCCCCAGGCGCTCAAGCTGGTGATCCCCGGCATCGTCAACACCTTCATTGCCCTGTTCAAGGACACAAGCCTGGTGATCATCATCGGCCTGTTCGACCTGCTCAACAGCGTCAAGCAGGCGGCTGCCGACCCTGCCTGGCTGGGCATGGCGACCGAAGGCTACGTGTTCGCCGCCCTGGTGTTCTGGATTTTCTGTTTCGGTATGTCCCGCTACTCCATGCATCTGGAGCGCAAGCTGGACACTGGCCACAAGCGTTAGGAGTTTCGAAATGAGTGAAGCGATCAAGCAGCCTGCCGGCCCCGAAGGCATCATCCAGATGCAGGGCGTGAACAAGTGGTACGGCCAGTTCCATGTGCTCAAGGACATCAACCTGAATGTGCGCCAGGGTGAGCGCATCGTGTTGTGTGGGCCGTCCGGCTCGGGCAAGTCGACCACCATCCGCTGTCTCAACCGCCTGGAAGAGCACCAGCAGGGGCGCATCGTCGTCGACGGTGTGGAGCTGACCAACGACCTCAAGCAGATCGAGGCGATCCGCCGCGAGGTGGGCATGGTGTTCCAGCACTTCAACCTGTTCCCGCACCTGAGCATCCTCGAGAACTGCACCCTGGCGCCCATGTGGGTACGCAAGATGCCGCGGCGCAAGGCCGAGGAAATCGCCATGCACTTCCTGGAACGCGTGCGTATTCCAGAGCAGGCGCACAAGTACCCGGGGCAGTTGTCCGGTGGTCAGCAGCAGCGCGTGGCGATTGCCCGGGCACTGTGCATGAAGCCGAAGATCATGCTGTTCGACGAACCGACCTCGGCGCTGGACCCGGAGATGGTGAAGGAAGTGCTCGACACCATGGTCAGCCTGGCCGAGGACGGCATGACCATGCTCTGCGTGACCCACGAGATGGGCTTTGCCCGCACCGTGGCGAACCGGGTGATCTTCATGGACAAGGGCGAGATCGTCGAGCAGGCGTCGCCGGACGAATTCTTCGACCGGCCGCGCAGTGACCGGACCAAGTTGTTCCTGAGCCAGATCCTGCATTGATGCAGTTGGGGCCGCTTCGCGGCCCAATCGCCGGCAAGCCGGCTCCCACAGGAATCTCAAAGCTGGACTGCCCCCAAGAAGTTGGACACCAATCCAACCCTTGGGGGATTTATGGGCAAGTACACCGAGCGCTTCAAGCTCATAGCCATCAGCGCCTACCTAGAAGGCAACAATGGCTTCAGGAAGGTAGCGCAGCATTTTGGTATC